>NZ_JAMPSX010000006.1:0-268761 GCF_028484875.1 Providencia sp. PROV032 | reverse complement strand
ACTCGGCTCTGTATTGAGTGTGGTTTATTGTTACTGCAACATGGCGCTGAAAGTATGCTTGTCGAACAATTGACGACCCGTGTGGGCATTGCGCTTGGAGCAAGCCAAGTTGATAGTGCTATTTCATCTAATTCATTAGTATTAACCACTATAATTGATGGCCGTTGCTTAACATCAACGCGACGTATTATTGACCGCGGTATAAATATGCATGTTGTTACTGAAGTTCAGCATGCAGTGATTTTAGTTGAGCACCATTTACTAGACCGAAAACAACTACAAAAGAAATTATCATCGATTAAACCATTACGTTATCCTCGATGGTTAATGGTTTTGATGGTGGCTTTATCTTGCGCTTGTTTCAGCAAATTGAATGGCGGGGGATGGGAGAGTGCGGCTATTACATTTTTAGCCAGTGGTTGTGCAATGTATGTTCGGCAAGTGTTAACCTCCCACCAAATGAACCCGTTAATTAATTTTTGTATTACTGCGTTTGTTGCGACAACCGTTTCCGGTTTATTACTAAAAATACCGTATTTGGCGGTCACAGAAACAATTTCGATGGCTGCCAGTGTATTACTTTTAGTTCCAGGCTTTCCATTAATTAATGCAGTCGCGGATATGTTTAAAGGGCATGTCAATACTGGATTAGCGCGCTGGACAATGGCGAGCCTCCTTACTTTGGCTACCTGCATTGGCGTTGTATTAGCAATGACAGTCTGGGGGTTAAAAGAATGGGCATAGAATTTTTATTCTCCTTATGTGAGAAAATGTTATTAGCGGCTATACCGGCGGTTGGATTTGCGATGGTATTTAATGTCCCTGTTAGAGCATTGAAATATTGCGCTTTATTAGGTGCGATTGGTTATGGTTTTAGAATGGTATTAATGGCTTTAGGGCTGCAAATTGAATGGGCAAGTTTTCTCGCAGCAATTTTAATCGGTATTATTGGTATTCAGTGGTCACGTTGGTGGTTAGCCCATCCTAAAGTCTTCACTGTCGCTGCGGTGATCCCGATGTTTCCAGGTATTAGTGCCTATATCGCAATGATTTCAGTAGTAAAAATATCGCAATATGGCTATGACCCAGAACTCGTTGAGGTCTTAGTCACAAATTTCTTAAAAGCGTCGTTTATTGTTGGTGCCTTGTCTATTGGTATTTCTTTACCTGGTTTATGGCTATATCGCAAAAGACCGAGCGTATAATTTTTACGGGTATGGTTTATTAGTATTTCTGTTATGTGTGTAAGCTAGACTTTACTTTTACTAATATGAGTTAGCTGCTCTATTAAAGTTGCATAAATTCTGATGTGGGTGTGACACATAAAATTGAGTCATCGCTGATATCATTAATGCTACTATTTGATTAGAATATGTGATATTTCTTCTTGCACATTAATGTGTTAGAGGAAAAACTAACGTATTTACATTAATTCTTTGCATATATTCTTATTAGTGGTGTTATTTTGAAACAATTTAGCAGGTCCAAGTATTCTCAATTCGTTTTTTCGATTCTATTATTCATATTTTCCGCTTTTTCATTTTCCGCACCAAATTCGTTTACTGAAGCTAAAGTGTTAAGTAAAACACAGGTTTATGCAGACCAAAATCATCAAGGTGAGGGGACGATATACTGTGGATGCGAGTGGGAGTGGGTAGGAAAAAGCGGGGGAAAAGTTGATTTAGCCTCTTGCGGCTACCAAGTGCGTAAACAGCAGAACCGAGCTGAACGTATTGAATGGGAACATATTGTTCCAGCATGGGTATTTGGTCATCAACGGCAATGTTGGCAAAAAGGCGGGCGAAAAAACTGTGTATCTAGTGACCCTGTTTTTGGCCAAATGGAAGCTAATTTGCATAATTTAGCACCTTCTATTGGCGAGGTGAATGGTGATAGAAGCAATTTTAGTTTTGGCCAATTATCTGCTAATACACCGTACCCGTATGGAATGTGCCGTAGTCGAGTTGATTTCAAAGAAAGAGTCTTTGAGCCAAGAGATGAAGCTAAAGGGCAGGTGGCTAGAGTCTATTTCTATATGCATGACCGCTATAACTTGTCTATGTCACGTCAACAGCAACAGCTATTGATGGCATGGGATAGTCAATACCCACCAACCCCTTGGGAAATCATACGTGATAATCGAATCGCTAAAGTGATGGGACATCATAACCCCTTTGTGACAGGGGAAAAAAAGTGGCGTTTAAATCATAAAAATGGTGCGGAAGGCGTCAATATTTCCTCAGTTTCACTTTCAACTCAGCCTCAAACCATAAAAAATAAGCCGATAGTGTCAAATGTGGTTGAAATTAAAGGTAATCGTAATTCTAACAAATACCACTTTTCACATTGCCCTAGTTTCAATACCATCGCCGATAAAAATGCCGTTATTTTCATGGACGAACAAGCGGCTAAAGCTGCAGGCTTTCAGTTAGCGGGGAATTGTAAAACACGCTAATTATCTGATAAACCACAGTTGTTAATTCACTGATTACTGTGGTTTTATTTTTTATTTTTTATTTTTATTCGAGATAACCAAAGAGTTGAATAAATTTTCAGAATTTTGTTAGAAAAATGTTGCCTTATTAAAAAAAATGACGCTATATTTAAAGCAGATGAAAATTGCAATAAAAACATGGGCTCATTAAGGTACAAAAAATATTGCAGTTTGTCATATCACTGTCATATAGATTCATTAGTTTAGAAGTATCGCTGTTACAGGAGAAACTAATGGGAAATACGTGTCTATTCACACGAATTCGAAGCCGGTTATCACTCCATCATGAAATTTCCATGGTGAGATTGGTAACCGGTTTTTTTATTAGCCGACTTATGGCACCAAGTCACAGGCACAATCGATATTTGACCATTAACTTTGAGCTTGAAGGGAGCTCCTCTCTGTTTGGAATAGTCCGTCATTTGAATTGACATCACTGATACCGGGAAGGGTTAATACTATGAGTAGACAGAAAGCTGCTACAAAGGCACGTCGTGAAATGAAACGTTCATCTCGTAAAGATCGTTCAGGTCGTTTTGATATCAATAACGTCGCATCATTTGCTGAATATACAGGCATTGAAGCTATCGGTATGGCAAAAGAACGTCGTGATGAATCCCCTATATTGCCAAGAAATGAAGCTCAAAAACTCTATATTAATTCCATTAAACATAAGCAACTTATTTTTGCGAATGGTGAAGCGGGGTGTGGTAAAACCTATATCAGCACTGCACTGGCGGCTGATGCGTTAATCCATAAAGATATCAATAAAATTATTGTCACAAGGCCCGTTCTTCAAGCGGAGGAAGATCTCGGTTTTTTACCGGGTGATATGTCAGAAAAATTTGCACCTTACTTTCGCCCTGTTTATGACGTATTGGTGAAAAGGCTGGGAGCATCCTTTTTGCAATATTGTTTGCGCCCTGAAATTGCCAAAGTGGAAATTGCACCATTTGCCTATATGCGAGGTCGTACATTTGAAAACGCTGTCGTAATATTAGATGAAGCTCAGAATGTTACCGTCACTCAAATGAAAATGTTTTTAACTCGGCTTGGTGAAAATGTGACAGTGATTGTCAATGGCGACGTAACCCAATGTGATTTACCGGATGGTGTATCTTCAGGGTTGGCTGATGCATTACAACGCTTTAGCAGTGATGAAATGGTATCAATGGTGAATTTTACGATTGAGGATTGTGTGAGGTCACAATTGTGCCATAAAGCATTGCTGGCTTATAACGACTGATTATGACATTCATTAATCCTATGCCCTACGTTCGCTTGCAGGGCATAGGTTAAATCTTTATAGAGACAATTGATTAGTGGTAAAGCATTTCATGTACGATTTGCTCATCGGTGAGGGTGTATGGGTAATAGGTTGGCCAATTTTCTAGTTGGCTTAGTAATTTTTCCTGAGATTCGTTTCCCATATACAGGTGGAAATGCCCTGAAGTCTGAGGCTCAATAATATGGTCACTAAATTGGATAAATTTCGGTGCTTTTGAGTTTGCATCTTTGCATTCAAATAAGTAACGAACGCCTTTTTTCCCTGAAGTATAATGAAGAATTTTGTAACCCGCGTAGTCATATTTACAGCTGCTTACGTTCCCGTTTTGGGTAAATTCAATAACATCATTTTCAATGCCAATACTGTTAACATCAGTGGCATAGCCTTTTTTATAATATTCACGATACTCTTCAACCGTTTTGTCTTTATTTTTCTTGGCCTTACTTTCTAGAGCCTCATCAAGTTTTCCATTTAATAGTAATGGATTAACAGATTCCCATACGCCTTGCCAATCGTTCAGAGACCTATCCTTGACGTCAGCATCATCAAAAATCCCTTTTGAAGCTTGTAGCGCTTTCTCTGATTGTGGATGGGAGTGACTATGTGAACCATGAGCAACAGCGGTATAGCTAGTGAGCGCTAATGCAATATAAAGACTCGTTTTTAAAATTGCCATTTTGTACACAGTGGTTTTCCTATTTTTGTAGTGAATATAAAGATTATAAAAAAACCATTATGTTATAACATAACAAGTGATGGTGTGAAAAGTATTTTAGGGAGTTTATTGTTGGGGAAAATAATGGCTAATAACTTGATGAAGGCATGAGAAATCAGGAAATAAGTTCGCTTATTAGCATTTATAGACCAATAAGCGAACTAAATATTTAAATTGAAGTTAATCGTCAGGGTTATCCATTACAGCATGGCGCTCATGATGGTAACCTTCTTCATCATAGCCATATCGCCAATAAGGGATCGCATAGATATCATCACGGCCAAAACCTTTTTCACGACGAATATAACGACGTAAATCACGAATAATTTGGTCTTCACCCGCAATCCAGAAAGCGCAGTCGTTGTTTGGGATCTCCCAAGACTTAAACGTGCTAATTAACTCTGCTGTTTTGCTGATATCACCACAGATCCAAATTACGTCAACGTGTTCAGGTTTTTTCAGCTCACGCACATCTTTTGGGTTATCTAACCGTAGCACGACTTTACCTTGGGCAGTTGCTGGCATTTTTTCTAATAATGCAGCGATAGCGGGTAGCGAGCTTGAATCACCGGCCATGAAATAATGTTGTCTGGCAGGCAATAATGGGTCTGGGCCACCAGGGTTGGTAATACCCATCCAATTTCCGGGTTTTGCATCACGAGCAAATAGGTATGCAGGGCCAGTTGTTCCATCATGCATAGCAAATTCAATATCAATCTCGCTAACCTCTGGGCGGATGGCTCTGACCGTATAGGTACGAACAAATGGGCGAGGTTTGTCTTCTGGCCAGCTACGGCCTTCTTTACTTAGGATAGGGAGTGCGGGCTGGCTGCTTAAATCAGGGGCTAAAAATATTTTCAGGTGCCCACCTTCACAATCAGTTGGGTATGTATTGAGTTTTTCACCGGTGAAAGTAATGCTGCGAATAGATGGGCTGATATCGGTAATGGATTTGACTTGAATGAGCTGTGGTGGAGCCGGGCGGTAGATGTTTTTTTCAACAGGTTGTTCAGTGGCCACGGACGATCTCCTTTAGTAATGATAATTTTATTATATGGTAATTATTATCATTATCATGAATAACTTTGTAAGTTGCAACAGCTAGTGAGCGATTGGAAGAGGATATTTATACAGAAAGATTTTCAACAGTAGGGAAGCAATTTACAGTGATGAGTTGTTGATTTTAATAAAAATGCCGTATGACTTTTAGTCTACGGCATATCGAAAGGTAAATTACTTCACTTTCATTCCAGCGGCGGTCATCATCAATTTGAATACTGACGAAAATGCAAACAATGCAAGTACACTTCCGAACCAGATGATAGCCATCCAACCGAGTTTTTTCCACCAAGGAGAGGTACTCACGTTATCAGTGGTAGCCTTGCTCTGGGGTGATTTTTCCTCTGAATACATAGTAACTCCAATAGGTATAAACCAAAATAACAGGAATAATGAATAACGCACCAACTAACATAAAGCCTAAACTTTCGGGTGGGCCTGCGGCATCACGGAAACTGACAGCGGGTGGGATGAGTGTCGGCCAAATACTGATGCCTAAACCCGTAAACCCAAGGAAAATTAACATTAAAGCTGCTAAGAATGGCACGCTATCGAACCGTTGGCGCTTAGCACTTTTTAGGATCAACCAAGTACAGCCTAATACCAGTAATGGAACGGGTAAGAAGAAGAACAGGTTTGGTAGTGAGAACCAACGCTCAAAGACTGCGTCATTTAACATTGGAGTCCAGAAACTGATCACCGCAATTACCGCTAACATCAGTAATGTTAATGGCCGTAGGACACGATACATCGTGCTACGTAAGTGTCCCTCCGTTTTCATGATCAGCCAACCACACGCTAATAGCGCATAAGCAACTACGAGGCCAAATCCGCAAAATAGTGGGAAAGGTGCGAACCAATCGAAATACCCCCCCATGTAAACACGGTTTTCCACATGGAAGCCTTGGATAAAGGCACCCACGACGACACCTTGAACAAAGGTGGCGAAAATCGAGCCCCAAATAAAGGCATGGTCCCAATGACGACGGTGTGATTCATCCGCTCTAAAACGAAATTCAAAGGCGACCCCGCGGAAAATCAAGGCTAACAACATGAAAGTTAATGGGATTGATAATGCATCAAGAACAATTGCATAAGCGAGAGGGAAAGCACCAAATAGAGCTGCTCCACCTAAAACTAACCAAGTTTCATTGCCATCCCATACAGGGGCAACGCTGTTCATCATGAGATCACGGTCTTGGCTGTCCTTTAGCGCAGGGTAAAGGATCCCAATACCTAAATCGAACCCATCCATAACAATATACATCAACATACTAAATACGATGATGACAAACCAAATGAGAGGTAAATCAATGCCCATGAGCTGCGTCCTCCGCGATACCTTTACGAATTAATTTCATCATGTACATATAGCCAATCCCGAATACACCACCATATACGACAAAAAAGGCGATCAAGCTGATGCTCATGTGCATTTCACCATGTGCACTGACCGCATCAGAGGTTCTTTGTAGCCCGTAAACCACCCATGGTTGACGGCCTATTTCGGTGGTAAACCAACCTGCCAGGATGGCGATCAACCCAGAAGGTGCCATTAAAAACATAAAGCGTAAGAATGTTTTCGACTCATAAAGGTTTTTACGATAACGCAGCCATAAACCCCAGACTCCAGCTGCTATCATCAACAAACCGAGCCCAACCATCACACGGAATGACCAAAAGACCATAAACACGTTAGGTCTATCTTCTGGGGCATATTCTTTTAACGCAGGGACTTGTTTGTCGATGCTGTGGGTTAAAATCAGACTTGCTAAATAAGGAATTTCGATAGCGAATTCGGTTTTTTCTTTTTCTTGGTTTGGAATACCAAACAAGATAAGTGGAGTGGCTTCTCCGGGTTTGTTTTCCCAGTGTCCTTCCATTGCGGCGACTTTAACGGGTTGATGTTTAAGTGTATTTAGGCCATGAGCATCCCCAATTAAAGCTTGAACAGGGGCTAAGACCAAAATCAACCACAAGGACATGGAAAACATTTTTTTCATGGCACTGGACTTGTTGCCTTTGAGCAAGTGCCAAGCCGCAGATGCACCAATAAAAAATGCCGCTGCAAGGAATGCTGCGGTGGTCATATGCAATAAACGGTAAGGGAACGATGGGTTGAAAATGACGGCCAACCAATCAACGGGGACAATACGACCATCGATGATTTCGAAACCTTGCGGTGTTTGCATAAAACTGTTAGATGCCAAAATCCAGAAGGTGGAAATGATGGTACCTAATGCAACCATACAGGTGGCAAAAAAGTGTAGTTTTTCACCCACTCGGTTCATGCCAAACAGCATGACACCAAGGAAACCGGCTTCTAAGAAGAACGCGGTAAGCACCTCATAAGTGAGTAGCGGCCCTGTAATACCCCCGGCAAAGTCTGAGAAAAAGCTCCAGTTAGTGCCGAATTGGTATGCCATGACCAAACCAGAAACAACCCCCATTCCGAAGTTAACTGCAAAAACTTTTGACCAAAAATGGAACAGTTTTATATAGTCTTCATCACGAGTTTTAAGCCATAAACCTTGTAGCACCGCAAGGTAACTTGCTAGCCCAATAGTAATGGCGGGAAAAATAATATGAAACGAGACCGTAAACGCAAATTGTATACGGGCAAGTTCCAGCGCAGTTAGTCCAAACATATTGACCCCTGAGTGGATATGTTAATGGCACGCAATATTTAACGTTCTGATGAGAGCAATTGAGGCGCTGATCCTTAGCAAAAGGAATTGCTCACAAATGGAGTGCAAAATAACCGCAATCCAACGAAAAATGTTTTGTGCTTATAGTTAAAAAAAAGTCAGGTGAATGTGTGGATAAGTAGAACATGAGACGATAAACTATAATAGTAACAATTATTGGGATATTAACTATAACAGTTGAGGCGGCTATGACGAGATACGAACAATTAGCAGCGCAAATTCGTCAGCAAATTGAAGACAATATCTGGCAAGTGGGCGACAGATTACCTTCATTGAGGGAAAGTGTTAAACAGTCAGGTTTAAGCTTAATGACTGTCGTGCAAGCATACCAGCTGCTTGAAAGCCAAGGATGGGTCGTTGCTCGACCGCAATCAGGGTATTACGTGGCAAACCGCAATAACGCATTTGCTGCCGCAAAAGGAGGAAAAGGACTACATTTGAATGAAAATGTAGAGATTAACGCCTCTATTTTTGGTGTCCTACAGGCTTGTAAGGACCCGAATATTATCCCATTTGGCTCCGCATTTCCAGAGCCAGCTTTGTTGGATGATCCAAAACTCGCGAAATCACTCGCATCTGTTGCTAGGCGTTTATCTAAATTTAATACACCGGCTAACTTGCCGCCCGGTAATGAGCAACTGCGTCGTAACATTGCTCAACGCTATGCAACTCAAGGGATCCATGTCGCGCCCGATGAAATCGTTATTACTGCTGGGGCAATGGAATCTTTGGTTCTGAGTTTGCAATCAGTGACTCAGCCAGGGGATTGGGTGGTTATCGAATCACCTGCATTTTATGGTTCACTACAAGCAATTGAACGGTTAAAACTTAAGGCGATAGCCATTAAAACAGACCCACTATTTGGGATTGACCTTGATGCATTAGAGGATATTGTGAACAAATATCCGATTAAAGCCTGTTGGCTAATGACGCATTATCAAAATCCACTAGGCGGAACGATGCCGCAAACGAATAAAAGGCGTCTGGTAGATATCCTTAATAAACAGCAAATTGCTTTAATTGAAGACGACGTCTATGGGGAACTTTATTTTGGCAGCAAACAACCAATACCTGCCAAGGGGCTAGACACCAAAGGTAATTTCTTTCATTGCTCTTCATTTTCGAAATGTTTAGCGCCGGGGTACCGAGTTGGTTGGGTTGCAGCAGGCCAACATGCGACAAAAATTCAACATTTACAAATGATGAGTACTGTTTCTGCCAGCGTTCCCACGCAATTAGCTATTGCGGAATACTTGTCATTAGGGGGATATGACAGCCACCTGCGTAAACTGCGTTTAACGATGGAACAACGTCAGCATCAAATGTTGAGTGCAATAGCAAAATACATGCCTTCATCAGTAAAAGTGAATACACCAAAAGGTGGGTATTTTTTATGGTTGGAATTTGAGCCGCCATTTAATGCTATTCGTTTATATCAGCTCGCATTAAAAGAGGGGATCAGCATCGCGCCTGGAAGTATGTTTTCCACAAGCGACCAGTTTAATCATGCATTTCGCCTTAATGCATCGTTCACATGGAATGAGAGGGTGGAAGAAGCAATGAAAACGTTAGGCCGTTTATGTCACTTTTTAATCAATGAGAGGCGTGATTAGTCACATTATCGTTGCTAATTCATTGCCTAGAAAGATTAACTTTGCGAATCTAAGTATCAAATTAAATGAATTAGCAGCAACAGGTGGGAGGTAATGTGAAAATAAAATGTTTTGATATAAAGGAGTTACCTATCCTGAATTGGTATGATGGTGCGGGGGCAAGCCAAGAAGTATTCTGCTGGCCTGTTGCATCAGACTATTCATTACGCGCAAGTATTGCCACCATTGAGCAAGATAGCCATTTAAAGCGCTATGCAGAAGGTGAAAGGTTGGTGGTGTTATTGAATGATCAGCCGCTTCTTTTAACTGATACCAAAGCGTTTGAGTGCCGACTTGAACGCGTTGGTGATCATGTTCAATTCTCAGCTCAGCAATTGTGTGCAATAAAAGTCATACAGCCATCGGTTAAGTTAATGAATTTTATTTTTAGAGATGACAGGTGGGTGGCTAAAAGTTATTTCATCACTGAAGATTATAAATTACCCGCCAACCAAGCGGGATTAGTCTACGTACTCAATGGCGAGTGGGATATTTCAGGTGCAAATTGCCACCTTTTGGCCCAAGGACAAGGTGCGTGGTGGCTACCTGATATCGGTGAAGGAGAGATTAAACCACTTAGCACCGATAGCAAGTTGATCTGGATTGAATTATTACCTCGCTAACTGGTTGCTAAACCAATCGCCGCTAATGTTAGCATGCCACCCGCAACACCTTCAGTTATACGGCGTTTTTTATCATTATAAGCACGCTTATTATGCATGGATGCAAATAATGCACCTATCACGCCGTAGATCACGACACACGAAAGTATAAAAGTGGCTGAAAGTATCAAGGATTGAACAGCGACACTTTCTGTCAGTTTAATGAAGTTTGGTAAAATAGCGAAATACACCAGTAACCCTTTAGGGTTAAGGAAGCTAGTTAGAAAGGCTTTACCTATTACCGCTTTTGTTGACACAGCTTGGATTCTTAGCTCACCGGCTTTCATCGCAGATAAGATCATACGAACAGCAAGATAAGTGACATAAGCGACGCCAACCCATTTGATGGTGTAGAAAATCAGGGGGGAAGCTGCAACAATCGCCGCTAAACCAAGCGCAGCTAGGATCGCATGTGCGCCATAGCCCAGTATAATACCTAAATTAGCTTTCAAGGCCGCAGAGGTTCCTCCCGATAACCCTTGTGCGGAAATAAACAGAATATCTGGGCCCGGCGTGCATACCAAAGGAATGACGGTTGCGCTGAATAAGAGTAAGGTCTGTAACTCCATTTTAATTCCTCATTGTTGTTCATCATTATTTCACGCAACTGGCCAGTAGCGATAAAAGTATAACGATAATCCAATGATATTGGGTTTTTTTATTGCTTTAAAATAAACAAAAATTGGTATTTAATATCATTAATTAATATAAAGTTGAGTTTGAATTTCAATGAAGAAAAGTGAACTAAAATTGGATGCTATTGATAGACGTATCTTACAAGCTTTACAAAGAGATGGAAAAATTCAGAATATTGAATTAGCGAAAGAGGTCGGCCTTTCTCCCTCTCCTTGCTTACGTCGCGTGAAATTGCTCGAAGAGGCTGGGGTTATCAAGCGTTATGTGGCCGTGTTGGATGGAAGTAAAATTGGAGCGGGTCTTTCTTTATTTGCACGTATTTGGTTTAAAACACAAGATGCTAAGACCATCAACCAGTTCGTTGAAGACATTAAACTGATGCCTGAAGTCGTAGAATGCCATTTAATGGCAGGGGAATGTGATGCATTGATCCGTATTGTGACACAAGACTTAGCTTCTTATCGCCGTTTTCATGCAGACCATTTGACACAGATTAGCAGTATTCAGAGTATTAAGACGGAGGTGCCAATGGAAACGGTGAAGGTCACTTATGCTTTGCCGCTCTGATGAGAAGAGAGACTCCGTTTTATTTATTAGAAATAATTTTTTATAAGAGAAAAACAATTAAATAATACAAAAATGAATAGATAATAAATTTTTGAATTTCAATCTTACAAATTGAAATATTATTTCGTTATTTTTAATATTAATGGATTATTTTGACTCTCTTTTTTAGATTATCACCCAATTTTTTATTTTATTTTTATATAACGCTTTGTTTATTTAATGAGATAATTCTCATCTGTTCACAGCACTGCAGTGTACCCGTTGGGGGGATGCTAGAAAGGTTAGCTAATTAGTTGATATGTAAATAATGAAAGGGAAGTTTTTTTGATCCTGCGCAACATCATTTCACGTTAATTACTTATACTGTTAATAATACAAAATTAAAATAAATAATGTGAATATTTCTTATTTAAAAAATATTTTCAATTTAATCAATAATAATGTACGCACTTATAAGCCTATTTCTAATTGTCATTGGTACTATCATACCCGTTTATTAGTTGATTATTTGCATCCTGAGCTTAATTGAAAATTCACCGAATAATAGGAACTATTTTCGTATAAATCGAAGGAAAATTTATGATTTATCCTATTACTGATAGAACAATATCTACAGTAAATAATCAAAAATTTAAGCGTTATGCTATCCGCTATTTAGATATTGAACAGCAAACACAGCAAGCAATCATAGAATATGGCCTCAATTTTGAAGCCCCTTTTGAACAGCAACGTGAGATTGAGCAACTCAAACGAGATATAAAAAGTAAAGGCGCAATTTTTGCGAACAATGGAAAAAGTATACATTGTAATTGGTTATCAAGTGCTTGTGTGCAATGCCGCACAGGGGACGGGAGCCACACCACATTTTTATCCTTGAAATGCCATCGTGATTGTTACTTTTGTTTTAACCCAAACCAAGAGAATTATCAGGAATTTCAACAGGAAATGCGTGATGCTGTTGGTGAAGTTGACGCAATCGCAGAGCAAGGTTACCCACTCACCCATATCGCACTAACCGGGGGAGAGCCTCTACTTTTTCGCCAAGAAAGTATCGCATTTTTCCAAGCAGTCCAACAAAAATTACCTCAGGCTCATAGCCGGTTATATACAGCCGGTGACCCATTAGACCGTAATACCGCATTAGCTTTAGCGAAAGCAGGTCTACAAGAAATCCGCTTTAGTATCAAAATTGATGATCCTACAGAACGGATCACCAAAGTTTTACACCGTATCGCATTAGCGCGTGAAATTTTTCCCTCAGTCATGGTGGAGATGCCTGTTATCCCCGGAACAGAGCAGCAAATGTATCAGTTGCTTACTCAGCTTGATGATATTGGAATTGATGGTATCAATTTATTAGAGTTTTGTTTCCCGTTAACAAATAGTGAAGCCTATCAATCTCGAGGATTCAAACTTAAAAATCCACCTTATGAGGTGTATTACAACTATTGGTATGCAGGTGGATTAGCTGTTGCACAGAGTGAGTTAGCTTGCCTTCGAGTTCTCAAATTCGCACTAGAAAATCAATTGTCTCTCGGGGTGCATTACTGCTCTTTAGAAAATAAACATACTGGGCAGGTGTACCAAAGCAATGCTTTTTTTGAAAACAATGAACACATAATAGGAAAGCATTATTTTTTCTCTTCTCGGGATTATTTTTTTAAAAGTGCCAAAGTCTTTGGTGATGATTGTGAAAAGGTGGCAGTTTTACTGAAAAACGCTGGTGTTTCTTATCATCAAGAATTGCTACATGGATTTTTGCAGTTTAATCCTGAGGCAATAGGCTTATTAACCCCGCTAGGCAAACTACCTATCGCAGTGACCTCCCACATTATTGAACCCGATGAACAGGGAAATCCTTTAATTAAAGAAATCCGAATTGAGCTTACAACACCCACTGAATTTTTACTGACAGACCTGCAGGGAAATATTTATGACGAATGATGACCAAATTGTAGATTTTCTGTATGCACGTCAATTTGCTTATGACGTACTACGACGTTTGTTTATGGAAGAACCAACGCCTGAGCTATTAAATTATTTGAGAGACTCGGGGTTACTGTTATTTCCCTGTGATGATGCATTACCCGCGATGAAAAACGCGATAAATGACATGCATAAAGACTTAAATACGAGGCAGTTACAAGCTAACAACGATGATTTCGAAAATTTGCATTGGGACTTTACTCGCTTGTTTATAGGCCCAGAAGCCCCGCCAGCATCGCCATGGGAATCGACTTATGTGTCTCGTGACAAACTACTATTTCAAGAAAGTACGTTAGCAGTAAAGTCTTTTTATGAACAGTATGACGTTTATTTGCCAGAAGGTGATATGGAAGCCGCTGACCATATTGGCTATGAGTTAGATTTTATGTGGCATTTAAGTCTGCGCATTACTGAACTTATTGACAGCGAAACAGGCCCTGTTGATTGGCCCAAAGTGAACGCGTTATTACTCGGGTCTGCAACATTCTTGAATACCCATTTATTGGCTTTTATAACGCCATTTTGCCGTTCAATGCATAACCACGCAGAAACAGTATTTTATCGTCAATTAAGTTCATTACTTGAGCTTTTTTTACGTAATGATATTAAAAAAATCAATGAATTAGTCAATTTATAATAATAAAACAAAATGAAGAGGTAGAAGCAATGTCAGAAAGACAGAAAATAGCCTTAAGTCGCCGTTCATTTATAGCATGGACATCAGCGGCATCAGTGATGGCTACGTTACCGCTGAGTAAGCAATTACATGCGGCAACACCAGAGGAAGAAAAAGCGGTTGTGCAAGCCACTGACGCAGTCACTCAAGGAAAATGGAAACCCGTGGCCTGTTGGCACAACTGTGGTGGTCGCTGTGTTAATAAAGCATTGGTGGTTGATGGCGTCGTTGTTAGGCAAAAAACCGATGATGTGGTTGCAGACTCCCCTGATTTCCCACAACAACGAGGTTGTTTGCGTGG
Organism: Providencia sp. PROV032; assembly: GCF_028484875.1. Taxonomy (NCBI): domain Bacteria; kingdom Pseudomonadati; phylum Pseudomonadota; class Gammaproteobacteria; order Enterobacterales; family Morganellaceae; genus Providencia; species Providencia sp. PROV032. Next base: position 254,017 of record NZ_JAMPSX010000006.1, on the reverse strand, counting down.
ACGTTCACAACGTAAACAAGTCTTTGGCGCGGATCGGTTGAAATATCCAATGAAGCGTAAAGGCTGGGCTCCCGGTGGTGGGGATAAAAGCTTACGAGGACGAGACCAATGGGTGCGCATCAGTTGGGATGAAGCATTAGATATTGTGGCATCAGAATCGAAACGTATTAAAGAAAAATATGGTCAAGAATCTATTTGGATCACCGGCGGTAACGGTGTTGAAATCCAAAGCGTTTATGCAAAAGCAGGGGGATTTGTTGGCGATTGGGGAACAACCTCATGGGGCGCATGGTTTGAAACACCAGCTCATTTAGGATTACTTGAAGGGTTTTATACCTTTGGTACCAATGACCGTTTTGATATGCGTAACTCCCAGTTAATTGTGATGTGGGGAGCAAACCCTGCATGGAGTAGCCCAGGCAGCCCAACCTATAATTACTATCAAGCGAAAAAAGCGGGAGCGCGCTTTATTAGTATTGACCCAAGTTATACGACTACAGCGGAATTAATGGATGCAGATTGGTACCCCATCAACCCAGGTACTGACCATGCTTTAGCTCTGGGTATCATGTCTGCGTTATTAGAAATGGACAATCCTGACAACCCATTGATTGATTGGGATTTCCTGCGTCGTTGTACGGTTGGTTTTGATGAAAGTAATATGCCAGCAGGTGCAGATCCAAAAGGGAACTTCAAAGATTATTTGTTAGGTACTTATACGGGAGAGCCAAAAACGCCAGAGTGGGCCTCTAATATTTGCGGCTTGTCAGCTAGCGACATTCGCACATTAGCGCGTGAAATCGGTGGTACCAATCGAGTTGCATTGCTTACTGGTTGGGCGCCTGCTCGAATTCATAATGGCGAAGGATGGGTACAAGCATTCTCAACATTAGGCTTTATGACTGGCCATATGGGGAGACCGGGCCGTATGACTGGCGTAAGCTGCCACTATGCTGCGGGGAACAATGGAACTCGTTTAGTTATGGCAGGAGCGAGTGGCTTACCTTCTGTGCCAAACCCAGTGAGTTTGAAAATTAACCATAACGAACTGAATCGTGCGTTGTTAGAGAAAAAATTCCGTCAACGTGGTGTTGGTGATGTGAATGCTAACATTCAAATGATCATTCATCCTTTTAATGCCACGTTACAGACACGAGCCAATATTTCGCAAAGCGTTGAAGCTTATCGTAAAGATATAGAGTTGGTTGTGACTGCGGCCTATGTTCCACATACTTGTGCGAAATATTCGGATATCGTCTTACCCGTAACTACGGAGTGGGAACGTGAAGGAACCATATTAAATCCAAGTAACCGCGAAGTTATTATAGCTGCGGTGAATGTAACACCACCACTTTATGAAGCAAAAAGTGACCAGTGGATCGCCAAAGAAATAGGTAAACGTCTTGGTATTAATGTCGATGAAGTTTTTCCTATTTCAGAAAAGCAACAATTCTTCAATAAACTTAATGGTGCAACAATTATTGGTGAAGATGGTAAGACAACTGAGCCACTAATAACAATTACCCAAGCGGATATTGATGAATGGCAAGTAACAGGTAAGCCGCAGCAAGGCAGGATCACCCTCAATGAATTCCTTACTGTTGGGAAATACCAAGTAGAGCGCTCCTCTGATGATAACTATGGTTATATTGCCTATGAAGATTTTATTCGTGACCCTCAGGCCAATCCACGACCAACACCAAGTGGAAAATTTGAAATTTACTGCCAAACATTAGTCGAAAAAGCGGATGAATGTGGCTGGACGAAATTACCACCAATTCCTGAATATATTCCGTCTGCAAGCGGTTATGAGGCAAGTTTTAGTGATTTCTCGAAGAAGGAAAAAGGGGATTATCCATTCCAAATCTATAATCCACACTACTTACGCCGCTCTCACAGTACGCTTGATAATGTGCCTTGGCTACGTGAACAATGGCCAAGCCCAATTTATATCAATGCCTCCGATGCAAAACGTTTAGGTATTAAGCACGGTGAAACTGTTCTGATCACGAGCCCACAAGGGAAGATTGTACGTCCTGCGTTGGTGACACAGACGATGAAACCTGGTGTTGTGGCGTTACCACACGGTAGTTGGACAAATGTTGATGAAAAAACAGGGATAGATATGGCGGGAGCCGACAATACGCTAACCATTCAAGTCCCGACAGGGCTGGGTACATCAGGGTGGAATACGATGCTATGTAATATCGAAAAATGGCATGGTGACCAGTTAGTTCCAGATGCTGCAATTCCACAGCGTATTATATTTTAGGGGGCAATGAGAAATGGATAAACAAGTCGGATTTTATATTAATGTTGCCACTTGCATTGGTTGTAAAACCTGTGTTGTTGCATGTAAAGACAAAAATGACCTTGAGGTCGGACGCAACTTTCGTCGTGTGTATGATATTGAAGTGGGGGAGTATCCACGTCCTCGGACTTGGCACTTGTCTATTGCCTGTAACCATTGTGATGACCCGCAATGTGTCAGCCATTGCCCTACTACTGCAATGCACAAGCGAGAAGAAGATGGGGTTGTATTAGTCGACCATGATAAATGTGTTGGTTGTCGTTATTGCACATGGGCTTGTCCATACGAGGCGCCTCAGTTCGATGCCAGTATTGGTATGATGACCAAGTGTGACACTTGCATTGACCTACGTGAAAAAGGCGGAAATCCAATGTGTGTTGATTCTTGCCCTATGCGTGCGATTGAGTTTGGCCTTATTAGCGAATTACGTAAAAAGTATGGCACAAATGCGGATATCGCAGGGTTACCTAGTTCAAGTATTACCAAACCGAACCTTGTTGTCGGTACAAAAGGATAAGGAGAATTATCATGCATGAATTTCCATTGGTGATTTTCACCTTATTTATGCAAGCTTCTGTGGGGTGCTTGCTCGTCTCATTAGTCTGCTATTTTCGTGTGCTTGAAGGCGGAAATAACCAACAAAGCGTCCAGTTTATCAAACTGCCTATTTTAGCAAGTTTTGTGTTGGGTTGTGTTGGGTTGCTAGGTTCATTATTTCATATGGGTAACCCGTTACACATGTTTTATACCATGCTGCATGTGTCTACTTCATGGATGAGCCGTGAAGTGTGGGCAACGGCAATTTACATGGGGCTACTATTTTTCAGTGTTGCTCTATTATTGCTTAAACAAAAAGCGAATGCGCTGCTGCTGTTGCTTAGTGCGTTAGCTGGTATCATCTATATGTATGCAATGTCAGCCTTATATGCTAACACCTTGTTTAACCTATGGAATGGTTTATTTACCTACGCCAGTTTCTTTGGCGCAGTATTATTACTGGGTGGTGTGGTAGCCGCATTATTACTTGTAGGTTCTTTGCGCCGCGATGGTAAAGAAGAGCAATTAAAACGAGTGGTTAAAATTGCATTAGGTATCGGCGTTATTGGGATCTTACTGATGCTATTGGGCGCGTTATCTCTTCTCGGAAACATAGGAGAGCCTGTTTATATGGGAATGACGCCGCGTGAACTCCCAGATGGCTTAGTGAACTTAAGTATTGTTAGGGTCATACTTGTTGCATTAGGTATCGTATTTGCGGGCCGTTTACTGTGTCAAAAAAAGGGACACACTGTAAATGCAACATTCGTCATGTCACTTGCAACGCTCTGTATTTTTGTGGGTGAAGGTGTTGGCCGAGTGGTATTTTTCTCTCTAGGTGGTTAATTCCTTTAGAGACAAAATGATATTTGCCTCTAATTATATAATGTTTACCAATAATGTGAACCGAGGGATCTCCCTCGGTTTTTTAGTTTTCTACACTCTCAATAAATCAATAACCCTTTATATAATAAGGGATTAAGCGAATGTAATTTCAAAATAAATAGTAAATTAAGTTGATTATTTGTAATGATTATAATTATCATTATCTCTCTTAATCTCTTTTACTGTTTATTTCTTATGAATTTAAAAACTAGCAAGCTACTCATTTCATTAGCAATTTCAGCGGCATTAGCGCCTTATCATGTATTTGCTGCTGATAATTCAAAAAATGATCAGATTACAGTTACAGGCAACTGGCTTGAAAATACGGAAGATAGTGAGGTGGTATTTAATCACCCAGGTGCTCGGACAGTAAGAAATCAACAGCAAATCAAAGAATCTGGCAGTGAAACTATTGCCGACGCATTGAAAGGAATACCGGGTGTGCAGGTGCGCGAAAGTAACGGGACAGGCGGGTCCGATGTTTCCTTGAATGTTGGGGTTCGCGGGTTAACATCACGGCTGTCACCACGTTCAACGATTTTACTCGACGGTATGCCTTTAGCGGCTGCACCATATGGTCAACCTCAGTTATCTATGTCTCCATTATCACTAGGAAGTATTGAATCTATTGATGTGATCCGTGGAGGGGCTTCTGTACGTTATGGGCCTCAAAACGTAGGAGGTGTCATTAACTTTGTGACTAAGCCTATCCCTAAAGACTTTTCTGGTGGTGTTTCATTGCAAACTCAAGGGGCTAAAACGGGTGGGTTAAAGACGCTGGTGGATGCGTCTGTAGGGGGCTCAAAAGCCGATGATTCAGCGGGAGCGCTATTGCTGTACTCAGGGTTACATGGACAAGGCTACCGTAAAAGCAATGATAATACAGATATTGATGACCTGATTTTAAAAACACGTTATGCCATAACAGATAACGACGAGTTACTGGCGAATTTTCATTATTATCATGCAATGTCAGGTATGCCTGGGGGGCTAACTCAAGCGCAATATAATGCTGACCCATTCCAATCAACGCGGCCTTATGACCGTTTTGAAGGAAATCGACAAGATATGTCATTGAAATATAAACATGAAGAAGATGATAAACAATTTGAGTTAATGACATGGTTTAGTAAAAGTTATCGGGGTAGTTACATAGAAAGTGACCATAAAGATAAAGCGAATGAAAGACGGCTAGTTTCTTACCCTCGTCACTATACAGCGTATGCAATTGAACCGAGTTATTCACAATTATTCCGTTTTAATGATATTTCACATGAAATAACAGTGGGATACCGTTATTTAAATGAAACCGCAGACGAAAAAGCTTACCGCTCAAATTGGTACCAAGCTGGCACTCAAAGTTCGCGGCCGAGTACTAATGATTATTACCAACACACATCGGGTGGAACAGAAGCCCATGCTATTTATCTTGATGATACCATTGATGTTGGTAACTGGACTGTGATCCCAGGGATCCGCTATGAGAACATTAATATTCATTTAAATGACAGTTTTAAAAACCAAAACAGAAGTAAGCGATATAGCGAACCCCTTCCTGCACTGGCAGTGATCTATCATATTGATGATGAATGGAAACTGTTTGCCAATGCCAGTACGTCGTTTGGCAGTTTGCAGTATTTTCAGTTGAACACTAAAGGGGTAGGGAATTCACCCGCAAATGGGTTAAGTGCAGAAAAAGCACATAACTATGAAGTAGGGACTAAATACGATAATACTGCGCTATCTCTTGAAGCGACATTATTCTATATCGATTTCGATGACCAATTACTTTACGTTGAAAATACAACAGGTTGGACAAATCTAGGCGCCACAACTCATCAAGGTGTGGAGTTGGCAGCAAGATATAACTTGTCTGAGCTGAGCGATAAATTGGAGGGTGTTAGCGTGTACAGTACTTATACCTACACTAAAGCGGTAAGTAAAAAAGGTGATTTCGCTCATAAGGATTTACCGTTTTATTCACGGCAAGTCTTTACCGCAGGTAGCCGTTATGAAAATGGTAATTGGGTATGGAACTTAAATACTTATGCGCAATCTACCCAAGAATCGCCTGGAACATCAAGCCACTATGTTACAAAACCCAGCGCAGATGGTCGATATGGAACAATCCCTGGCTACATGGTGTGGAATGCACGAGGCGAGTACCATTTTGGCAAAAGTTTGTCTGATTTAACGCTATCTGCTGGCATTAAAAATCTTTTTGATCAAACCTATTTTACCCGTTCTACAGATAATAATTATGGTATCTACGTGGGGCAGCCAAGAACTTACTATGTTCAAGCATCCGTAAAATTTTAATCAATACAAGGCAGAACAATGATAATGAGAAGGTTTATCGAAAAATTCGTGCTTATTTTTAGTGCGGTGAGCCTACTATTTTCGGCTAGTAGCTTATCTGCACCTATCACGGTGAAGGATATTGCGGGTAGGGACGTAACCGTCAATGTGCCGGTATCTCGAGTGATGCTGGCAGATAGCCGTGTCTTGGTTGCGCTGAATATATTACATCCACAAGATCCACTAAAAGGGATTATTGCTTGGGATGATGCGCTAATAAAAAAAGCGCCTGACCTGAGTGTGGCTTATAGCAAAAAATTCCCAGAATTAAGTAAGATTCCTGTTTTCCAAAACCCGTATACAACGGACTTTAGCGTTGAGAAAGCGTTGGTTGCACAGCCAGATTTACTCATTTTTGATATTGGCTTAAAGAGTAAACTCACAGAAAGTGGCACTTTATCATTATTGGAAAAAAGTGGCTTACCCGTTGTTTTTATCGACTTTAGGCAATACCCACTGAAAAATACTATGCCGAGTATGACATTACTTGGCCAAGTATTTGGTGAGGAACAACAAGCGCAAGCATTTAATCAATTTTACCAACAAAAATTAGATTTAATCCGTTCAAGAGTGGCTAAACTTAGCAAAGAACAACGTCCAAGCGTCTTTATTGAACGTGCTGCAGGTATCCAAGGGGAAGATTATTGTTGTAAAACGTTCGGTAATGGTAATTTCGGTGAGTTTGTTGAAACTGCAGGGGGTAATAACCTTGGCTCACAATGGTTCAGTATTGGAATGGGTGGGGAAATCAGTGAAGAACAACTGATCCACAGCAATCCAGACTACTATTTAATGACGGCAGCAGATTGGGATAACACTCGCAAAGGTAGCGCATCTGTACCCTTAGGTTATACGGGGGATAAACAAAAGTCTTTAGCTCGTTTGAATAAGCTAATGGAACGTCCTAAATTTCGTTCATTATCTGCTTTCAAAAACAAGCAAGTATTAGCGCTCTATCAGCAATATTATGATACGCCATTCAATATTATTGCGGTGGAAGCGATTGCAAAGTTTATCCACCCAGAATTGTTTGCAGACCTTAACCCGCAAGCAGATAGCGATTATTTACACAAAACGTTTACGGCCTTAGACGGTGATGGCGTGTTTTGGGTTCAAGCGGAATAAGTGTTTTACCATTTAGCTCGCTTTAATAATGAGCCTTATGGCAGAATGAAATTCACTTTTCTTAATGGATAACAGAGATGAAACTCGCGCTGGTCGGTTCTGGGAAAATAATCATGTCTGCTCTTGATGCCTTAATACAGGTGCAGGGGATAGAACTAGTCGCATTGTGTGTTCGGGCGGAAAGTATTGAAAAGGGGCAGGTTATTTGCCAACAATTTGGTATAGCAAAGTTGTATACTGACTACCAAGAATTGTTACAAGACCCGGATGTGGAGGTGATATACATTGGTTTGCCAAATCATTTGCACTATCAGTATACCTTTGATGCACTAATGGCTGACAAACATGTGGTATGCGAAAAACCGTTTACACCGAATTGGCAACAGTTGCAGGCGCTAATTTCCATTTCACAGACTAGGGGGCTTTTTTTGTTCGAAGCTATTACGTCGATTCATACCCCTGAGTTTCATTTTATCAGACAACATATTGGTAAAATCGGTGACATCAAAGTGATCCACGGAAATTACTCACAATATTCGAGTCGATACAATGACTATTTACAAGGAAGAGTTCATGCTGCCTTTGACCCACAGCAAGCTGGTGGCGCACTCTATGACATTAATCTTTATAATATTTATTTGTTATCGGCCTTGATGGGAACACCCGATAGTAGCGACTATATCTGTAATAAAGGGTTTAATGGAATTGATACATCAGGTGTATTAACGGCCCATTTTGGGGGTTCCGTTGCATCGTGTGTGGGAGCGAAAGATTCCGCGAGCCCCGGTTACTTTATTATTCAAGGTACTAAAGGGCACATCCGTATCACGGGGGCACCAAGCCTTTGCCAATCAGTAGAAGTTTGTATTGATGGAGAAATATCCAACGTATCTCGGGATGCAACAATCAACCATATGGTTTACGAGTTCGCATTCTTCCGTGAACAGATTGCCAGTAAAAACCGTACTCAATGTGATGAATTGCTTGAATTAGCATTGGTTGTCTCAAAAATATTGCATCAATCACGAGACGATGTAGGGCTGGTATTTGGGTCATAAAAACAGTGGCAGCGTGATGGCTGCCATAAGTTGTCAATTTAGAATGAATATAATGATGCGATTGATTTTCCCAGTTTTTCAGCAAGCTCAGATGCCGCATATCTGTCCATAACAACCTCAATATAGGCCGCATGGCTCGATAGTTCTGCCTGTTTAATCGCATCGTCTAACTCATCGCAATGGGTAACACGCTGGCAATACCAATCTTTGCAACCTAATGCTGTAGGGAGTTGGGCATAATTCCATTGAGGTAAATCGTTATAATAGGCCTCAGGGTTTTTGCATAGAAGCCGTTCAATTAAATAGCCATCATTATTCAGGACAAAAATAATGGGTTTTAAGCCAAAGCGGGCAAATTGGCTAATCTCTTGGGCTGTGAGTTGGTGTGAGCCTTCCCCAGTCACTAAAATAACGCGTTTCTGTGGCGCTGCTATTGCCGCACCAAATGCCGCAGGAGTTGCCCAACCGATAGAACCCCACAATGTTTGGTTATAAAATTGTGCATTTTCAGGTAATAAAGCAAAACCTAATCCCATGGAGGCAGTCCCTGTTTCTGCGACAATTATATCATCCTTACGGAACATTTTTTCGAGGCGAGGGTACAAATATGAGGCGGTAATTTGGCCATTTTCACCTTGTTGAGGGGCGCCTAATCCTTGAGCTTTGATCCCAAGATGGTTCAGTGAGGGGGCAAGTTCTTTTAATTTATGCAATATATCTTTCATCAATACATTTGGGTAGATAGCGGAATCCACTTTCACATGGTCAGAAAGAATGTTAATGCAGTTTTCAGGGTTAATTTCTGCGGTGAAGCTGCCGGAGTTGAAGTCTGTTAATACCGCACCAATACCCATGACGCAGTCACAGCTTTCGACATACTCCCTAACCTCTGGGTTCATCAGTTTTCCGTTATAGATCCCCATATATTGAGGATTAGATTCGCTTACTACCCCTTTATCCATAAACATGGTGGCATAGGGTAGGCCGGTTTTTTGAATAATAGTTTGAACATCAGTGGATAACCCCAAGCGTGCCGTTAAAATTCCAGGAATAATACAGGCTTTTTTACTTGATGTGAGCTTTTCGACAATAGCTGTAACGGCAGCTGATAATGACCCGCTATGACTTTTATTTATAGTGATGGTTTCATGTGTTTCATCTATTTTAATAGGCATAACCGCGTAGTCAGAAGGGAAACCTAAATAAACAGGTCGGGATTCTTGTAAAGCGGTCGTAATTAAACGTTCTGTCTCCGCAATACAGTTTTCGGGGGTTAAAATAGCGTGTGCACAGCTTAAATGTTGGCTCATTTGGTAAAAAACATCGAAATCACCATTTCCTAGGGTGTGGTGAACTAAACGGTGTTTTTTTTGAACTCCGCTTGCTGGCATACCAACAAGATGAAAAATAGGGAGGTGTTCTGCATAAGCGCCTGCAATCCCATTTAAAGCACTGAGTTCGCCAACACCAAAAGTCGTTGATAATGCTGCGGCACCTTTCACGCGGGCATAACCATCTGCAGCATAAGACGCATTAAGTTCGTTACAGTTACCAATCCAGCGCATATTTTCATTTTCACACACGCTATCTTCGATAGGGAATGCGTAGTCACCAGCAACACCAAAAATATCGTGAATACCAATTTGATAAAGTTTATCTAATACGTATTCAATAACTGTCTTGTTCATCATGCTGATCTCCAATAATTACCTAGCTAATAATTCTAATTTGAATTATTTTTATCGTTTATTGTGTGTTAAGGGAAATCACTTAAACTCATTCTATCTATAACTAAAAATCATAGGGGGCAGAATGGATATTCGTTCATTACGTTATTTTGTTGAAGTCGTACAACTTAATGGATTTAGTCGTGCGGCAGAGAGTTTATTTGTAACGCAACCAGCGATTAGCCGCAGTATTAAAAAATTAGAAGATGAACTTGGCTATACGTTACTGACTAGAGAAGTTGATGGCGTTAAGTTAACAGAGGAGGGGGATATTTTATTGGCTCATGCAAAGCAAATCCTTTCTCAATTTGGGAATATGAAGAAAGCGTTACTGGAAAGGTCGGGTCCTATATCTGGGGTACTGCCTGTGGGGTTACCTCCGGTCATCGCGTCGACTTATTTTGCTGACATTATTATGGCGTTTAGCCAACGTTATCCGCAGGTAGAGTTGAAAATCCTTGAGTTAGGAACGCGAAAAATGCGCGAGGCGATGTTGAATGGCGAAGTTGAAACTGCCGCTGTTATGTTGCCCTTTGCTGATGACTGTTTTGAAGTACACCCCTTTTCAACGGACAGATTAATGCTATTGGTCAGCAACCAACATCCACTATCAATACGTGAATTTGTTAAATTTAGTGAGATAGTCGATGAGCCTTTTATTTTCTTTTCTGATGATTTTCTAATTAATGAACTTGTTGTCAGTGCTTGTGGTATTTATGGTAAAAAACCCACTATTTCTGGGCGCAGTAGCCATTTAGATTTGGTGACCGCTATGGTAAGAGCGGGGGTAGGGGTAACGCTACTGCCAGATAGTATGTGGAAAAATACCAGTTCAATGGGCTTATCCGTGATCCCAGTTATTGAGCCAATATTGACTTACGACATTGCTTTAGCAACAGTAAAAAGCCATCAGCAAAGCCGTCGTGCACAAGCATGGCATGATTTGGCTTTAGAAATGTTAAGAATAAGGGATATGTGAGTGAGGCTTACATAAGATTTCATACTAATCGGGTATTTTCTTATGAAGCCTTCACTTTTTGATTTATCATCACGGATAAAATAGGATAAGCCCAAATATAGCAAAGGTAGCAAGGTGCATCCAACCTTGGATAGGTGATGTCTTCTGGCCATTAAATGAAAACAGAGTAAGCAGCATTGTAATTGCGAATAAAACAATTTCTGCGTTAGAAATACCCATAATGACTTGCTTACCAGTAATTATGCCGATAATTAATACTGCTGGCACAGTTAAACCTACCGTTGAGACAAAAGCGCCGTGGCAAAGGTTTATCGCTCGTTGCATTTCATTATTCATCGCTGCTTTTACCGCTGTGATTGATTCAGGTGTAAATACGATAATTGCGATCAGGACACCACCGACTGCAGAAGGTGCTCCTAAGGCTTCAATTCCGTAATCAGTGACGATAGCTAAGTAATGTGCAAGTAACACGATAGGGAGTATCAGCCCAACTAACACACAAGAGCGAATGATAATGGCTTTTTTGTTTGACTCAGAGTGGTTATTTTTCTTTTCGATATTATTGTCCGCTAACATATTGTCTACTAATACATTGCCTGCTGAAACATGGTTAACCGAAATGAATTGTTCTGGGATATTCATCAATCCTTTAGGAGGCTGAATAAAAAACCGGCGGTGGCCTCGCATCTGCATCCACAAAAAAGCACCATAGATGAGGATAGTTATCCCTGAAATACCAATGGCTTGCGTATAGGAATATTCCCCTTGGCTAGAGGTGTAATTGGGTAGTACTAACGCTAAACCTGTCAGTAAGACGATCATTGAAAGATAACTGTTCGCACCTTGCGCGTTATATTCTTGTTCACCATTTCTAGCTGAGCCCGCGAGTAAGCAAATACCTACGACGAGATTCATGATAATCATCATCACGGCGAATATTGAATCACGCCCAATGGTTGGAAAATCCCCCGGCCCTAGTAGGACTGATGCAATAAGAATGACTTCAATCAAGACGATCGATAAAGTCAGGATCAGTGTTCCGTAGGGTTCACCCAATTGTTCAGCAAGATGGTCGGCTTCTTTAACGACACCGAAGGAGGCGGTTAGTATTGTGATGAACAGCAGTAGAAAAAACCAAGTTGCGCTCAATGTAGAAAGGCTGTCATCAAGAAATGTTTCGCCACTTAAGATAAAGAAAATGACGACTAACCAAGAACCAATTAACCGAGCCCAGGTCGTTAATGGGATGAGCGGATTATTGAAGCGGAAGTGCCCCATAATATTTTTCCTTAAGAAGAAAGGGCCGTCCCTGTTGCTGATACGTACTTGAGGTCGTCCTCAAGCCGATAGAGTGTAAATTAGCGGTTACTATAGCATTCATCTATTATCTTGCAACTCTCGCTTGCTTAAGAGTAATAAATATTCATTTGTTAATGAAGTGTGGGTGGGACTTTTATATTGGTTTTGATTGGAAATTTTCTTTAATAAACAGTATGAATTAAGATTTTAAAATAATTACATAAGAAATTATTTTTGATTTGAATCACATATGAAGAATATTATTCATACATTAATAAATTAAAAGCGCTATTGTTAAATAAATGAAAATAAATTGTTTGTTTTATTTGGCGGGGTGATAAATGAGCGCAGTAAAATATGATTATATTATTGTCGGTGCGGGTTCGGCTGGTTGTGTTCTAGCTGCTCGGTTGATTCAAGAAACGCAATCTAGCGTATTACTTATTGAAGCGGGTGGTAGCGATAACCATTTGTTTATTCGTATGCCTGCGGGCGTTGCTAAAATTATCGCCCAAAAAAGCTGGCCTTATGAAACTGAGCCAGAGCCTCACGCTAATAACCGTAAAATGCAAATTGCCCAAGGGAAAGTGCTGGGGGGAAGCAGCTCTGTCAATGGAATGATCTATATCCGAGGCCAAAAACAAGATTATGATAATTGGGCACTAAATTATGGTTGTGAAGGTTGGGGATATGCGGATGTATTGCCGTGGTTTAAGAAAGCAGAGAATAATGAAAGCCTAACAGGGGAATATCATGGGACTGAAGGCCCGCTTCCCGTTAGTGAAAACAGATACCGGCATCCATTATCAATGGCATTTATTCGAGCGGCACAAGAGCATGGTCTTTCTTATGTCAATGATCTTAACGGAGAAAGCCAGCAAGGAACAAGCTTTTACCAAACCACAACGCATAATGGAGAAAGAGCCAGTACGTCGAAAACCTATTTAAAATCAGTGGAAAAGAGTGACAGATTAACATTAAAACTCAGTACTCAGGTGAACCGTATTATCATTCGTGATGGCCGCGCGATTGGTGTTGCCTATCAAGGAAAAAATGGCCATGAAGTTGAGGCATTCGCCAGTTGCGAAGTATTGGTTTGTTCTGGTGCGATGGGCTCTGCAAAATTATTGATGTTGTCAGGGGTCGGGCCAGAAGAACACCTGTCTTCACTGGGGATCGAGACTCTTGCGAATTTACCTGTGGGTGAAAATTTTCATGACCACCTACATATGTCGATAAACGTCACCACTAAACAACCAATAAGTTTATTCGGCGCGGACCAAGGCTTAAATGCAATTAAACATGGGGTAGAGTGGATGGCATTTCGCAGTGGATTACTCGCATCTAACGTTCTAGAAGGTGCGGCATTTAAAGATAGCTGCAACCAAGGTCGCCCTGATGTACAAATTCACTTTTTACCTATTTTAGATAGTTGGGATGATGTTCCCGGTGAGCCCCTGCCGGCTGCCCATGGTTTTTCTTTAAAGGTCGGGTACTTACAACCTAAGTCTCGTGGTGAAATTTTATTACGTAGCACAGACCCACAAGCACCGCTAAAAATTCACGCTAATTATCTTGCATCAGCTGAAGATATGGAAGGCTGCAAGCGCGCAGTTAAATTTGGTTTGGAAATTTTGGATTGTCCTTCATTACAAGCGGTAAGCAAAGAGGTTCTAATGCCACCGGCTTCCGTCCGCTATGATGAAGCTCAACTTGAAGAGTTTGTCCGAAATTTTTGTAAAACGGTTTATCATCCAGTGGGAACTTGTCGTATGGGAATGGATACCACAACATCAGTGACTGATTTGCGGTTACGTGTACATGGTATTGAAAATTTACGTGTCGTGGACTGTTCAGTGATGCCTGAAATTCCAAGTGGAAACACCAATGCGCCAACGATCATGATTGCAGAACGCGCAGCAGCGATGATTATAGAAGATAGAAACGCAAATTAGCCTTGTGATGGGGCAACATAGGAAAAGCAGCATAAAACCAAGGCAAGCGCCTGAGTTTTATGCTGTTTCAATAATCTTACGGTACTTAGACCAAGCTAATGTTAAGTTGTGGTATGCACATTAAACCACTATTTTTATTTTATTAATTTATAATGTAGAACAGCCTTATTTTCACGATAAAAGTTCGATCGTACTAATTACTTGAAAATAAATAAAGCTACTGATATTCCACTTTCAATATTCCAGAAGCGGTAAATAAACCGAGTTCAATTTCTTTTCCTTCATGAAATACTGGGGTTGCAGTTAATACTGGTTGTGTTTGATAAGTGAAATTACGGTATTCATTAGGTAATAAAAGTGTATTATCTGCTTGAATTTTTAGACCTAAATTAGGGTTGGATGTTTCAACTAAATCAGTATTAAAGCCTGCACTAGAGCTTTCAAACTTTAATTTAAGATTTGGGTTGCTGGATGATTTACTTCCGCAATCTAAACGATAGTCAATATTTTTTGTATAGCGTTCACTGGTGAACTTATTTAGATTTATTTCACCAAATGAGACTTCAATAGGTTGCCCTGGGCCATTCTCACCATATACATCACAAGTGCTTTCAATAACATTTACTTTAATTGTTAATGTATAGGTTTCTGCCATGCAAAAGCTACTAAATAAAAAAATTAGTATATTACTGGGAACTACAACGAGTAAAAGCAATCTTTTTTTTATTATTTTAGTTAAAAATATCATAATGATTTATACTCCAGTTGATAAATCAAATAAACTATCTTAAGTACTTAAATTTAATTTTATTAATTAATTATAACAGACAAAATAGCATTCCCTACCCTCGAACCAGGCTCAGGACTTCCTAATGAAGATAACGTTGAACTAACGGAAAAAGTTAAATTTATATTTTTTTTAATATCGGCTTGAACTAAATTATTTGACATACATTTTCCTGAGACACATACATCTAATTGGCTTTTTACACCATCTAATAAATCAATTTTATTTTCAGGTAAAAATTGGAATGTGGCACTCATATCACCAGTGCACGATATATTTCCGTCAATTTTTGCTATATTTCCATTTATATTATTTGAATTAACATTGCCATGAGATATCGTCAATGGCACAGATACATTGCAAGAAGGTAATACTGGGATTTCAGGGACATTAACTGAACAGGTTGTTCCTACAGTTTTGTCATTCACAATTATTTGTATACAGATATCTGCATAACCTGTTGCAGATGCATGGTCATCAAACATGTTTATATATCTAACATTAAACTGTCCAAACTTAACGCCAAAGTCAGGGAGTACTTCGTTACAGTGTTTAGGTGTGTTTCGTGTAACTGAATAGTATTTAACTACACCTAAATTATATATACTACTAAATCCAGATAGTAGAGAAATATCTGGTGTTGACATCATGCGTATAGAGCCTGTTGATGAGCGACCGGTTGCAATAACTGTAATATTACACTCAGTATTTGTGCTGTTTTTGATATCATCTGGAATATATAAAAAATAAGGGCCTAACGTTCTTGGTATAGTATAATATGCATCATTAATTAGAGGATGCTTTATACTTGTTGTATATATACTATTAGGATTTAATGGGCTTGCATTAGCTTTACTATTAATTATGAATAGTAAAACGAGCATCAATATTTTTATAAGATAAATGTTTTTATTTTTTAGCATTACGCTATTACCTATCAATTTTTATAAATTATTATTGCGATGCTATGACGTTAATCATATAGCATTTCAAAAGCAATTAAAGCAGAAAAAGCACCAGGTATGAGTGGGCCGGACGTTCTTATCGCTGAGACATAATAAATTAGGCTATTTTGGCCCGATGCGATTAACGTAGGGTTGCTTTCTTTACCTATTGGTAATATTTTCCCTGTTGAATTTGCTATTTGCAACCCAAAGCCGTATGCCCCGTTGACTCGAATAATATTGGAATGCTCAGGTTCACTTACCGCTAAAAACTTTATTTTGACAGCAGGCTGTGTGCTACTCCATACCGTTTTTCCAGTTTGGAAATTTTGAAGTTCGGTTTGAACTTGCAGGCAATTTAACAACTCAATTTGGAATGGAATAGGCTGCATCACTTGCTCAGAGGAATTTAATTCACTGAATGATATATTTCCTAGCGAAATTGATTGATTACTAGATTTCATCGCTAATTCGCATGGGTTTTCAGTCAACGAGCCTGAAACATGGATGACCCCGTGCTGACCATCAACTTCCCAACCATCTGTAGGCCTAAACAGATTATTATTGCCAGCGGTTGCCGGCAATATTGTAGTTAAGCAAAGTGAAATAACTATATGTTTGGAACGTATCCAGTGGTATATCTTTGAACTCATAAATATGTCCTCATTTAGCTTTACATTCTTTTACTGTTAACTTAATTAATTTTTGTTAATAACAGTACAGATTGTATTTTTACAATCAAAGGTTAATTTTGGTCGACCACCATAATCATTAATATAAGTAATTACGGGGGTATTACCTAGTTGCTCTTTCGTCATTCCAATATTGTTTTCACTAAAAGGAGCAATCATAATTGGATTAAATTCTTTTGCATTTGTATTTTCGTGAGCCCCCGCATTAATTATTGTGACATAATAAGGTGTTGGGTTTTTAATAAAAACTAGGTTCCCTTTTTTTTCAAGTAGCAATTTTTCTTGCCAAGGTGCACTATTTTGCTGAGGTGCAATTGCTTCAGGGCGATAAAATAACTTTATTTTTGTTTGTAATGCAATCTGTAAAGTGTTTGGTTTATCACTCTTAGGTGGGATCTCACGCATATTAAAATAGAATAAAGACTCTCTGTCCTGAGGTAAGTTTTTTATATCAGGTAGAGCTTCAATTTTCATTTGACTGGATTTTCCTGGTTCTAATCGCTGAACGGGTGGTAATACAATTAATGGCGATGTTATTTTTTTACTTTCTTCATTTTCAATCCAGCCTTGAGCAAGATAAGGAAGTTGCTTATTGTTATTGTTAATATTTAAAGAGATAGATTTGTTCTCCCCATCAAAGATAATTCGTGTTCTATCTAATGATACCGCAGCCTCTGAAAAACCACTTAGGGTTAAAGATCCTAAAAAAAGACTCATTAATGTTTTTTTGATACTCATTTTGTTATTACCTTTTATATTACTTTTATCTATTTAAAATAAATAATTACTTGGCCATTGTTTTTGTTACCTAGTTACAAGGAAGTAATAAATTATCTTGAATTTCTCGATTCATTAATTCAGAAGGGAAGGTTATTTCACATGACATATTTTTACCCCATGTTACATTCATTGTTTCTGAAGGATGAACTCCACTTATATAAGTATTACCCAAATCACCTACAATCCCAACGTTTTGCTTTTTATTATTTGTTACTTGAGCACCTAATGGTGGATGAGAACCATCAGTAAGTGCGATAACAGCCATAATTTTCTGACCTGAAATAACCGAAAATGAACGATATCCAACCGCACCTTCAGTTAGTGTTGCTTGAATAACGGATTGTTGGGCGTCAATATCATCAGGTAGTTTATTTAAATCAATTTGCGCCTTATTTCGATAGTAGCTACTGACATCCGAAATAACTGCTTTCCCAAATCGGTTTGATTCAACAGGAACGCCAATACCACGAATCGTAATATTTGGAACATCATCAGTATCAACTAATATACGAGCTCCCCCGAGATTATTTATTCTATGTGTAACCGTACCTTTTCCTGTTAAAGTTAAGCCACCTGAAGTGGAAAGGCCAAAAGCACTATATTGGTTATTTATATGGTTTGCATTAACTGACCAGCGAGCGCTATCTCCTTGGTGCGAAATAAAAGCACTTGCAGTTCCACCTTTTCGATTTGCACCTGCACTGACCTGATAATTTGTTCTATCATCTAATCTGTCATAATAAGAAACACGATTAGTCGTATCATAGCGGCTTGTATTCATCGAATAACCCACATTCGCTCCGTTGCTTAGTGGGAAAGATAATGATATATAAGCGCTATCATCGGTTACACCATTATAAAAACTACGATTTGCAGATAAGCTAATACTCATATTTTTTATTGGGCCAATATCCATATATTTGGATAGCATTAAACTGTAATAATCATTATCTTTTTTATCCCAATACGTCTGATGGTTATAATTTAAATATAATGATAATCCTATATCCTGAAAATTTTTATTGACTGATATGGTGTATAGCTCTTTACTTCCATAATTACGTAGTCCTGTTTTTTGAGTATTTAAGAATTCACTCATACTCATATAACTTCGTTCTGAAAAGCGATAACCTGCGAATTGTATTTGGCTATCGAATTCTTCAAATCGTTTAGAATAGTTTATTCGGTATGAGCTGCCACTTAATGTTCCTTCACCGGGTAAACGGGCAATAGACTGAGTAACATCAAACGAAAGAGCACCGAGTGCGAGCAAATCCCGCCCAAATCCCATTGATAATGCATTATAATTTTGGCTATTTAAACTACCACCAATTAAAGACCAACCATTGCTTATGCCCCAAGAAAATTCACCTGTAATGAAATTTTCCCCTTCACTTTGGCGATCAATATTCGTTGGCTGGCCTAGTGCAAATTTATATTGAACTTGTCCAGGTCTTGTTAGATAAGGCAAATTTGCAGTATCAACTTGAAATTCTTGAATAGAACCATCTTGCTCTTTTATGGCAACATTGAGCGTTCCAGTTATGGCGTCACTTAAATTTTGGATACGAAAAGGACCCGGCGCAACTTGAGTTTCATACAATATCCGTCCTTGTTGCATAACAGTGACTGTAGCATTACTTTGTGCTATTCCTGTTATTTCTGGGGCATATCCACGTAAGTTCGGTGGTATCATGCTTAACTCAGATTGTAAGCTAGCGCCAATAAATCTAAAACCATCAAAAATATTTGAGGCCAAATAATCCTCACCCAGTACGAGTTTAGCCTTTAATTCAGATAGAGCTCGGTAGGCGTAAAAACGATTCCATGTGAAATCAGATTGGTGGCGGCCTTGACTTCCTGTCGTATGGTTATATTGACTTTGCCAATCAGCTCTAAATCGCCAAGCACCTAAATTGATACCGGCTACACCATTACTATTTACTGAAGATGAATTCGGTCCCCCATTATAGGAATTTGTGGAATTTGCATTCAGATTATAATCAATCAGTAAAGCTGATATTCCATTGTCCCAGCGAGAAGGGGGATCCCAGTTTTCTGATGTGTATTCTAAGTAGGCTTGAGGAATACTGACATATAAAGATGACGTAGCTAAATCACCACGTAGTAGTAATCCCGGCAAACTATTCTCATTAAGGCATTGCCCTTCATGCCACCATGTTAATTTTTTCTGTGACTCTGAAGTAAGCGCGAGCAGCTTAACGTGTTCTGGGGATAAACAAGGCTGACTTTCATCAGGATCGTTCTCACCAGAATAATAGGGGATGTTAATATCAGATATTTGTTCATTATTAACTTTTAAAGTGAAATTATAAACCCCAGGCATAATATAACCGGCGCGTGAGAATTGGTTTAAATCAATGTTATTTTTGTCTTCTAAATCTAAAACATCAGTATTGAATTCAATATAATTATTCGCATTGCTCGTTAAAGTCACACAACTGACTGTTAACCCAATAAGAATACTTAACAATTTTAATTTTGGTGTGTAAATAGGTAACGAAGACATAAAAACATTCCTAAAATATAGCAATAATTTATTTATTATTAGTAATAATCCAGTTTGAAACGGATCGATGTCTGATACTGTCCAGCACGTAACGGTGTGTCATTTGAAACAACTTTTAACTGATAATTCAGAATATATTTCCCGGGTTTTATACTTTTCGGTAATGTTTTTTTTCCTGGGTAAATATATTCTCCATTCGGTTCAGTTAATAATAATGCTATCCCTTGTGCAGAACCCGATACCGAAAAAAAATCCCCACTAACAGGCCCATCAAATGAAACTTCAAATGTTTTCCAAAGTTCGCCTGTATAAGATGTTAGTCTGCAACCAATTAATGTAATAAAAAAATCCTGTGCCTGTCCTTGTCCTTCTTGCTGTATTAATGACAGTGGTAATATACCCATATCAATGGATTGTTCATAAGAACCAGTATCAATACTACACGCTGTATCCATAATGCTACCTTGCATTATCAAATCCATTGAACTCTTTGCAAAAGCACATTTAAAAAAGGGTAATAGTAAGAAAAAACACAATGACAAAATAGTTTCTTTTTTCTTTGTTATCATATTATAACCATTAAAATATACACCACGAGATTTATTAACCTCGTGGTGAGATAGCATTTTATAAAAAATTATTTAATTATATGCTAATGTAAAGTTAGTGACTGCTTGGAATTTTCCTGGTGTTACTGGAATAACTTTGCTTTGTGCATCAACTAACTTAAGCCCAATTAAGGATGCTTGGAATTTTAATGTATTATTTCCTTCAACATAATTTTGCTTTGCACTAGAGTTAACTTTAATTTGAGCGCCTGATGAATTCATGATCTTCACTGCGGCACCTGTAGCATCACCTGTAATCTGTAAATAACCAGTATCTTTCCCTGCCTCAGTTCCCTTGAAGGTGACAGCAACTTGATTATCACCTTTCAGGTTACAACCTTCCAATTTAATCTGGAACGGTTGTGCAGAGGATTCACCACCATTATCTAAAGTTACATTAGATACTTGGCCTAATGGGACCTCTTGATTTTCTTCACCGGGTGCAATAGAGCATGGCGCGTCAATAATAGAACCAGAAAATGTTACCGTACCACTCCCTGCATCAACAGCTAAAACAGATGTACTCATTAAACCAGAAATCATGGTTGCTAAAATAATTTTTTTCATTTTTTCCTCAAACGATAAGTATAGATATACATATAAATATTTATATGCATTTTTAAATAAAATATATTTAAATGGACTAATAAAAATAAATTGTATCAGAGGCTGATATCTTATTTCTTAAAGAAATTACATCATCCGAAGGGGACTTTTGAACTTCAGCAATAATAAGTTTAATAATTCTTTCAAATGGGCAATCGAGTGCTACGCTTAAATTAAATAGCATATCAATGCTAATTTTATTTATTCCGCGTTCATAACGTGACATCTGTTGCTGTGAAATATTTACTTTCTTTGCAAGTTCATAAGCTGTAATACCATTCTCTTTGCGTATTTTTCTTATAACTAATCCACAGTAAATAGAAAATAGATTATCTTGTGTTTCACATTTGGATATAACCCTATTAACTTTACTCATAATTAATGAAAAGGTCTCAGTTTAATAATTAAATAAATTACTTTGCTTTTATGCATTCCCTTTAAGTGCTTACAATTATAATGAGTAGTTTTTTTTAAATCAAACAACCCAAAAGAATGAAATCTAATTAGCTGTTTATATTTACACTTTTTACAATTCAATCATTTTTATTATTTAACAATAACTTATAAACATTCGATGTTTCTATCAATTTTTTTGAAATCAAAATTAGATGTTAGCTTACTAGATTATTAAACTACAAGTGATGCTAAAAATGGTATTTTTAACTGAAATTAATAAATTTTAATAAATACTCTCAATTTGTAACGGTAATAATTGATTTTAATCAAAAAAACACACGTCGAGAGTGTGATTATAATTTTAAAAGTGGAATGGAATGAAAAATAAGCAGAAAAATCAAGTGATTAGTTAATACCTGTAATAGGAGTAATAATCTACAAAAAAATACAATTAAATCATGGTACTAGCTAGTGGAGATGATGTGTGGCTTCTTACCATTCCTTACGTATCTAAAAATTTATGCTTTTATAACAGGGAAACCATAGGGCTCTATTTACTTAAAGCTATTGTTATGGCCTCTTCTAACTTACTCTATACCTAGTAAGAGAGTTACTGAAAGTAGTAAACAAATACAGGTATGTGTTCTATTTCTACTATCATATTTTAAGATATGACTTGGTCTGGCCATTGGTCTGACATTTTTTAACTTTGCTTTGTTAGCACTGTTAATTTGAAATTATATAAAGGTAGGTTAAATTCTATTTATTTAGAATTAGAAAAAGAAGGAGAAGAAATGGTGAGTATTTTTGGTATAACAGAAGGTAAAACAGCATTATATTTATAAATCAAATATTATGCTGTTTTTTGATTAATGATATTTTTACTTGAGGGTAAACCTACAATATAAGTTTACACATTAAACAAGAAGTTGAGTACATCGCCGTCTTTTACAATATAGTCTTTACCTTCTGCGCGCATTTTACCTGCTTCTTTAGCACCTTGCTCGCCACGGTATTGGATAAAGTCATCAAATGCGATGGTTTGTGCGCGAATAAAGCCTTTTTCGAAGTCAGTATGGATTTTACCCGCAGCTTGTGGCGCAGTAGCACCAACAGGGATAGTCCATGCACGAACTTCTTTAACGCCCGCAGTAAAGTAGGTTTGTAGGTTTAATAGCTCATATCCAGCACGAATAACACGGTTTAAACCTGGTTCTTCGATACCTAAATCAGCCATAAACTCATCGCGCTCTTCGTCTTCAAGTTCTGCAATATCAGACTCAATCGCTGCACAGACGGGAACAACTACAGAGCCTTCGGCTTCTGCAATTTTATAAACCACATCTAAGAATGGGTTATTTTCAAAGCCATCTTCATTGACGTTAGCAATGTACATCGTTGGTTTTAATGTTAAGAAGCTCAAGTAGCGGATAGCCGCTTTATCTTCAGCAGATAAATCTAATGTGCGTAACATTCCTGCTTGCTCTAAGTGCGGCAAACATTTCTCTAAGGTTTCTAACTCTGCTTTTGCGTCTTTATCGCCGCCTTTTGCGCGTTTTTGGACACGATGAATAGCGCGTTCACAAGTATCAAGGTCAGCAAGTGCTAATTCAGTATTAATGACTTCAATATCTGCGGCAGGGTCAACTTGGCCTGCAACGTGAATGATATTGTCGTTTTCAAAACAACGGACAACATGACCAATGGCTTCGGTTTCACGGATATTCGTTAAAAATTGGTTACCCAGACCCTCACCTTTGGAGGCGCCTTTTACTAAGCCCGCGATATCCACGAACTCCATGGTCGTTGGTAAAATACGCTGTGGCTTCACAATCTCAGCTAATTGATCAAGACGTGGGTCTGGCATTGGCACAACACCCGTGTTTGGTTCAATCGTACAGAAAGGGAAGTTGGCTGCTTCGATGCCGGCTTTGGTCAATGCATTAAATAGAGTGGATTTACCCACGTTAGGCAGACCAACGATACCGCATTTAAAACCCATATGTTTCTCACCTTAATAGCAAGGGGCAGCCACGTGCTGCACCCAGTGTTTAGAAATTGGCGCTGATTATACACAAAAAGTTGATTCGGATGAAATGAACTCTTATGTGGTTGCTTTAAAACCATGTAAACGATTAATGGCCTTGTCCATACCCTCTTGTAGAAGAATATCTGTACACCTAGCGGCTTCATCAATCGCATCATCAATGAGTTTTTGTTCAGATAAAGGTGGTTTTCCCAAAACAAAGCCAACGACTTTGTTTTTATCACCAGGGTGGCCAATGCCAATGCGTAAACGATAAAAATTCGGGTTATTGGCGAATTTACTTTGAATATCTTTCAAACCATTATGACCGCCATTACTGCCACCTAACTTCATTTTAGCCACACCAGGTGGTAAATCGAGCTCATCATGGGCGACTAAAATTTCATCGAGATTGATGCGATAAAAATTGGCGATAGCGGCGACAGATTTACCACTTAGGTTCATAAATGTGGTTGGAACCAACAGTCGAATGTCATTACCGCCCATATTAATGCGTGCGGTATAACCAAAAAATTTAGCTTCTTCTTTCAGTGGCTGATTATGGCGCTCAGCCAATAAATCAACATACCATGCACCGGCATTGTGGCGCGTTTGTGCATATTCAGCACCCGGGTTGGCAAGTCCAACAATTAACTTAATTTTGCTCACGGTGGTGATTTCACTATCAGTTATGAAAATAATGCCCTAGTTTACCTTGTGAAATGCAGGATGTACAAAATTGTAATAGATAAAATCACCATGATTATAATTGCCATAAAAACTATTCGGGTTTTCTGATTTTTTGATGAAAAGCACTTTTTGTGTAGATATTCTTGCCAACTTCCTTCCTTGTGATGCTCATCGCAAAAAATTTTACTTAATGCACTATAATCATTACATAAATATAAAGTACGACCGAATTTATTTACACATGCTTACTTATCAGTTTACTGGTACTGGAGGTATATATGAAACGGAAAAACGCATATATTCTTGGTAATGTCTTTATGGGGATCGGAATGGTGTTGATGATCGGGAGTATCGGTGTCAACTTATTCTCTCATATCGTTAACTTAGGCCTTTCAGAACTTATCACTAATGGTTCCTTATTCGGCATTTTTATTGGTGCGATGGTATGGTTAGTGGGAGCTAGGATCGGCGGCCGTGAAAAAGTTGCAGACCGTTACTGGCAGTTAAAACAACATTATCATTCACGCAGAGATAATCACCGCTATCCATAAATAATCTAGAGCAATTAATTGTTGATAATGGTGGACGAGTTTGATAATTAGGCATTAAGAGGAGTAAAACTCATAAGAGTTTTGCTCTTCTGTCGAGAATGCTGTGAGTTTTTTAGATGGTTATTTTTATGCCATGATAAGCTGAAAATTATCGATTGGTTGGCTATAAAGTATAAAAATAGGTATTTATCTTTGTAATCATAAAGCCCCTGCAAATGTTATTGCAGGGGCTTATATTTTTATTGTGACTTTTTCATCACGATTGCACGCTAAAACTCAATACTAGAGAATTAGTGCTCAAACATTGCCGAAATTGACTCTTCGTTGCTGATACGACGGATAGCTTCAGCTAACATACCTGAAAGTGTTAAGGTACGAACATTGCTCAGCGCCTTGATTTCAGGAGAAAGAGGAATAGTGTCACAAACAATGACTTCATCAATGACTGAATTTTTGATGTTGTCTACAGCATTACCTGAGAAAATCGGGTGTGTTGCGTATGCAAATACACGTTTTGCACCACGTTCTTTCAGCGCTTCAGCTGCTTTGCACAGAGTACCACCGGTATCAATCATATCGTCCACTAAGATGCAATCACGGCCTGAAACATCACCAATGATATGCATAACTTGAGAAACGTTCGCACGTGGGCGACGTTTGTCAATAATAGCCATATCAGTGTCGTTCAGGAGTTTTGCGATAGCTCTAGCACGTACCACGCCGCCGATGTCTGGAGATACAACAATTGGGTTTTCCAAATTCTTCTGCAACATATCTTCCAGAAGAATAGGGCTACCAAATACATTATCCACAGGAACATCAAAGAAGCCCTGGATCTGCTCTGCGTGTAAATCGACAGTGAGCACACGGTCTACACCTACACTTGACAGAAAATCGGCAACAACTTTAGCGGTGATTGGTACACGGGCAGAACGTACGCGACGATCCTGTCTTGCGTAACCGAAGTAAGGGATAACAGCGGTAATACGACCAGCAGATGCACGGCGTAGGGCATCGACCATAACAACCAGTTCCATCAGGTTATCATTGGTTGGTGCACAAGTTGACTGGATGATAAAAATATCACCACCGCGGACATTTTCATTAATTTGAACACTGACTTCGCCGTCGCTAAAACGACCAACAGCCGCGTCTCCAAGATTAGTGTAAAGGCGGTTAGCAACACGTTGTGCTAGTTCCGGTGTAGCGTTACCAGCAAAAAGCTTCATATCGGGCACGAGAAAAACCTCAGGCTTGCGTCCAGAGAGATATTGTTGACCAACAGCGACAAGGCTTATTGGTGCAATACACGGGTTATCCCAGCGCGGAACTTGTGCAGTGGGGAAACGTTAACGCCTTGAGCGACGAACCCTTGCACCCACGATGGGGCTTTATTTAACACCTGCAGGGCATCCGCTTGTGTTTCAAATTCAGAAAAAACACATGCGCCTGTTCCTGTAAGGCGAGACGGAGCATATTCTAACAGCCAAGAAACAAGCTGTTCAACCTCACGAAAACGTTTTCTTGCGATTGGTTCGCAGTCATTTGCGTACGGAGCCAGTAATAATGCGGCTAGAGAGAGTTTTGGAGAATTTCGATTTAATTGTGGATCTGTGAAGATCATCGGGGTTGATATTTCAATTCCGGGATGAGCGACCAGATACCATTTCTCTATAGGGGAAGCTTTGGTTAAAATATCGCCAACCCCTTCGGCGAAAGCAGCATGCCCGTGAACAAACACAGGGACATCTGCACCTAATGATGCGCCTAATTGCGCAAGGACTTCATCAGAAAGCTGTGTGTTCCAATGTTCGTTAAGCGCAATTAAGGTGGTTGCTGCGTTTGATGAGCCCCCACCAATACCACCGCCCATGGGTAATATTTTATGGATATGGATATCAGCACCTAATGGGGCTCTGTGCTGTAAGGTCTCACGGCAATAGGACTGTAATAATTTAGCTGCGCGTAAAATTAGGTTTTTCTCGGGGGGAACCCCTTGCATATTGGTCAATAAATTTAACTGGTCATCATCACGTGTTGTGATGGTGATTTCATCGCCATAATCAACAAATTGAAATAGAGTTTGTAACTCATGATAACCATCAGGGCGTTGGCCTGTGATGTATAAAAAAAGATTTAATTTTGCCGGAGAAGGCCATGTTAACGTCATTTTTTCAGTGTCCAACTATCCATTTTCAATTTGATAAGCCTGTCCCCTTGGCGTAACTCAAGGTAATTCGGCAGCATTGGTGTTGTTTTGCTGTCATAGGAAATATAGTTGAGTTGCCATGTTTCACCATTACTTTTAAAGGTGACACTTTTTAGCAGGTGATTTTCATCTAAGGTGAAATCAGTAGCACGCCCAGGGGAGCCTGTTAACCATGCGGTTAGGTCATCAATTGGAATTTCCATACCAGTGAGCTGATAAATAAGTTCGCTTGGTACGTCACTCATATGAGTTTGGCCATCTTTAGTGGTGAGTCGAGCTAAATCAGGTTCAACGGTCAGTTCAAGTTCGCGGGAGCCTAACGGATTAGTTAACAATAAACGGTATTTTTCTGGCGTATATTGTTGCCAAAAAAACTTAGCGTACGTTTTTGTCTCCCCTCCATTATAGGCAAAGGAGCCACGTGTCTGGTAGTCACGTAACTGACTCAATTCTTGTTGATGTGCTTTCCACTTAGCATCGGATGCGGAGCTGGTTCCTTTAGTGGTTGTTTGTGACGTTGTCACGCAGGCGGTTAGCAAGACACATGAAAGTGGCAATAGGCGAAAAAAATGTTTATTTATGTGCATAAAGGGCAAAGTTTGAGTTAATTGCATATCAAATCTCAAAGTTGTATTGGGCGCTGATAGCAGTCTCTAATTGAGTTACTTGCATTTAAAGATGTTCAGTTTAGCGCATTAAGGCCATCAGAGTCATTTATTGCACCAGATGATATACCTTGCGGATAAAAACCTGTAAATGATTTACCGTTTGTATACAAATAACATAGTGTATTGACAGGGGAGATGGTTCCCAAAAAATGTTATTAGGCCAATCCAGTTTGGTCTCATGTGACGTTAAGTTATCAGGATAGACTTCACCCGTCACCATTTGCTTTCTGTGCGAAATAATAGCATCCTCTATGCATCTTATCGCAGTTAATTTATTATAGTTAATAATGATATGGCTGATAATCAGTTTTATATAACATAGATAAACGATAAAATTATGTTCGGTTTTGATTGATAAAATCGTCATTACGTCTATTTTTTCGGTTTATTTTTTGGCGTGGGTCATCTTTCTGAAGGATAGGCTTATGCAAACCGTAGAAAGAGAGACGCGGATCATCTACAATAGAACAATATAAATAACAATATTACTTAATCGGTGGGAAAGACCCATTAAATAATATTGAAAATAATTAGCACTGTAAGCAATGTGAGTAAGTCGTAAAGCACAATGACCTTATTAGCCTTAGGCATCAACCATAAAACAGCACCAGTAGCCCTGCGTGAGCGGGTAACATTTGGTCCTGAAAAAATTGACCATGCACTTGAGGAGCTTCTCAAACAGCCTCAAGTTAATGGTGGTGTTGTGCTGTCTACCTGTAATAGAACTGAGCTTTATTTGAGCCTTGAATCACAAGAGCGAGCTCAAGAACAGCTAGTAAAATGGTTGTGTGATTTTCATGGTATAACCCAAAAAGATTTACAGCCAAGTTTATATTGGCACCAAGACGACCAGGCTGTTAGTCACCTAATGCGTGTGGCGAGTGGTTTGGATTCCTTGGTTCTGGGTGAACCGCAAATATTAGGGCAAGTAAAAAAGGCATTTGCACTTTCGCAAGGTAACCATTCGTTATCGAGCGAACTTGAACGCCTTTTCCAAAAATCGTTTTCTGTTGCAAAGCGTGTGCGTACAGAAACCGATATTGGTGCAAATGCCGTTTCCGTAGCATTTGCGGCTTGTACGCTTGCTCGTCAAATATTTGAATCACTTAAGCATTTAAATATTTTGTTAGTTGGCGCAGGGGAAACTATTGAACTTGTGGCTCGTCATTTGCGTGAACACGGCGTACAAAAAATGATGATAGCGAACCGAACACGTGAGCGAGCGGAGCTATTGGCCAATGAGGTCAATGCGCAAGTCATTTCGTTATCGGATATTGATAATCGTTTAGCTGAAGCGGATATTGTCATCAGTTCAACGGCGAGTCCTTTACCTATCATTGGGAAAGGGATGGTCGAGCGTGCAATGAAAGTACGTCGTAGTAAGCCGATGTTATTAATTGATATTGCCGTTCCTCGTGATATCGAACAAGATGTTGAAAAATTAAGAGATGTTTATCTCTATACTGTGGATGATTTAGAGTCTATCATCGCACAGAACCTTGCTCAGCGAAAAGCCGCAGCCGTTGAAGCTGAATACATTGTTGAGCAAGAAAGTAGCCACTTTATGGATTGGTTGCGCTCACAAGCGGCAGTGTCTACAATTCGCGATTACAGAGAACAAGCTGAGGCCATTCGGGCAAACATGGCTGAAAAGGCTTTGACGGCTATCCGTCAAGGTACAGATCCTGAGCAAGTGATCATGCAATTATCGCAACAATTAACCAACCGCCTTATTCACGCTCCAACTAAATCTTTGCAGCAAGCTGCAGGAAATGGCGATATTGAGCGTCTAAATCTACTTAGGGACAGCTTAGGGCTGGACCATCAATAACCACATTTTAATCATAGGTCTTATATAACGAATGAAGCCTTCTATTGTCGCAAAACTAGAAGCATTACAAGAACGCTACGAAGAAATTGAAGCGCACCTTGCTGATGCAGGGGTAATCTCCGATCAAGACCGTTTTCGTGCTTTATCAAAAGAATATGCTCAATTATCTGATGTTGCTAAATGTTTTAGCGCGTGGCGCACAGTACAGGATGACATCGAAACAGCTGAAATGTTGTTAGACGATCCTGAAATGAAAGAAATGGCTCAAGAAGAGCTAAAAGAAGCTAAAGCGCGCAATGAAGAGCTTGAACAGCAATTACAATTGTTGCTGTTGCCGAAAGATCCTGATGATGAATATAACTGTTTCGTTGAAATCCGTGCAGGAGCAGGGGGAGACGAAGCAGCAATTTTTGCGGGTGATTTATTCCGTATGTACAGCCGTTATGCGGAAAACAACCGTTGGCGTGTTGAACTCATGAGCACGAGTGATGGTGAACATGGCGGTTTTAAAGAAGTTATCGCGAAAATTTCGGGTGATAGCGTTTATGGACGCTTAAAATTTGAGTCGGGCGGCCATCGTGTTCAACGTGTTCCTGAAACTGAATCTCAAGGTCGTATTCATACATCTGCTTGTACTGTGGCGATTTTGCCTGAGCTACCGGAAGCTGAGTTGCCTGAAATCAGCCCTGCGGACTTACGTATTGATACCTTCCGTTCATCAGGCGCGGGTGGTCAGCACGTTAACACCACCGATTCTGCAATTCGTATTACCCATATACCAACCGGTATCGTTGTTGAGTGCCAAGATGAGCGTTCACAGCATAAAAATAAAGCAAAAGCGATGTCTGTATTAGGTGCACGTATTCGCCAAGCTGAAATGGATAAACGTCAAGCCGCAGAGGCTTCTGAGCGCCGTAATCTTTTAGGTTCTGGTGACCGTTCTGACCGTATTCGTACCTATAATTTCCCTCAAGGCCGAGTGACCGATCACCGTATTAACTTGACGTTATACCGTTTGGATGAAGTAATGGAAGGAAAACTGGATTCTCTTATCCAACCTATCATCAACGAATATCAGGCAGACCAACTTTCTGCGTTGTCTGAGCAGGAATAATGCAGTATACCGAATGGGTCAAGCAGGCAGCTAATCGGCTGTCTGCAAGTGACAGCGCGAAGCGAGATGCTGAAATTTTACTGGAACATGTCACAGGCCGTAGTCGTACCTATCTTTTTGCATTTGGGGAGACAGAGCTCAACGTCGAAGAATTCCAACAGGCTGAATTACTTTTGCAACGCCGTGAGAAAGGTGAGCCTATCGCCTATATTGTCGGTGAACGTGAGTTCTGGTCCCTTCCTCTTTATGTCTCTCCTGCAACATTAATACCTCGACCAGATACAGAATGTATTGTTGAACAAGCCTTATCTCGGTTAACAGAGCAAAAAAATCACATTTTAGATTTAGGCACTGGGACAGGGGCGATTGCATTAGCCTTAGCATCGGAAATGCCGAAAAGTCAGGTTATTGGTGTGGATTTTAATCCTGATGCGGTTGCTTTAGCACAACGAAATCAACAGCGTTTGAATATTTCCAATGTCAATTTTATACAAAGTAATTGGTTTGCTTCACTATCAATTCAACAATTTGATATGATTATCAGTAATCCACCTTATATTGATGAAAATGATATTCACCTCAGTGAAGGTGATGTGCGATTTGAGCCGTTAACCGCTCTGGTGGCTAAGGATGAAGGCTTGGCCGATCTAATTTACATCATTAAAGAATCCAGAAAATATCTTAAAAATCAAGGGTGGCTGCTTCTTGAGCATGGCTGGACACAAGGTCTTGCGGTGCGTGATTTATTTAAAGTACATGGGTACACCAAAATTGAGACCTGTCTTGATTATGGTGGAAGAGAGCGAATTTCACTCGGTCAATGGAATGGTTAAGTGGCATAGCACTGGGAATGTAATGAAAACCATAGCGAATATAGAATTTAATCAACTCCCTTTAAGTGAAGGGATCATGACTGTTTCACAATGTATCCGTCATGATTTCCCGCTGATGAAAGTGCAAGCTCAGTTAGACGGCTTAGTCTCATCAGCCAAGTCTTGTATCGATTTAACCGCTGATAACGAAACAAAAATTCAGCAGTTAACCTCACTTTTTTACCAAGAATGGTCATTTGGCCCAGCTGAAGGTATTTATCTGTTATCAGATATGCTATGGCTAGACAAAGTACTGTCATCTAAGCAAGGTACGCCAGTGACACTCGGAGCCATCTTTTTGTATGTTGCCGAGCGCCTTGATATTGCGATTTATCCCGCTATTTTTCCTACACAATTATTATTTATCAGTGAAAGAAATGATGGCAGCCAATGGGTAATTAACCCTGTAAATGGTGAGTCTTTGTCATTACACACATTAAATTTATGGCTCAAAGGAACCGTTGATCCTTTTTCTGAATTTTACCATGACCAATTGGATGTCGCAGAAAACAGCGTTGTCATCCGTAAAATTTTTGACACATTGAAAGCGTCATTAATGGAAGAGAAAAAGATGGAATTAGCGCTGCGAGTTTGTGAAACGCTTCTGACGCTTGACCCTGAAGACCCTTACGAAATTCGTGATCGAGGGTTAATTCTTGCACATTTAGACTGTAATCATGTGGCGTTAAGTGATCTCAATTACTTTATTGAGCACTGCCCAGAAGACCCGGTTTCTGAAATGATTAAAATACAAATTTATTCGTTGGATAATCATCCAATCGTATTACATTAATTAACATACAGGCCAATGTCCCTGTTTCAATATTAAAGGTAAGAGTATGCAGCAGAAAGTAGTCAATATTGGTGATATCAATGTCGCGAACGACTTGCCGTTTGTGTTATTTGGTGGAATGAATGTATTAGAATCTCGCGATATGGCGATGAAAGTGTGTGAGCATTATGTCACTGTGACCCAAAAGTTGGGGATCCCTTACGTTTTTAAAGCATCATTTGATAAAGCAAACCGCTCATCAATCCACTCTTACCGTGGCCCAGGTCTTGAAGAAGGAATGAAAATTTTTCAAGAGTTGAAACAAACATTTGGCGTAAAAATCATTACAGATGTTCATGAGCCAGCACAGGCGGCTCCTGTTGCCGAAGTTGTTGATGTTATTCAATTACCGGCTTTCTTGGCTCGCCAAACAGATTTAGTTGCAGCCATGGCTAAAACAGACGCAGTAATTAATATCAAAAAACCTCAGTTTATCAGCCCAGGACAAATGGGAAATATCGTTGAGAAATTTATCGAAGGTGGGAACGATAAAATTATTCTTTGCGATCGCGGTGCAAACTTTGGTTATGACAACCTCGTTGTAGATATGCTTGGTTTTAATGTCATGGTTCAAGCATCAAAAGGCTGTCCTGTCATTTTCGATGTGACCCATGCACTGCAATGCCGCGACCCGTTCGGCGCAGCATCTGGTGGTCGTCGTGGCCAAGTTGCTGAATTGGCAAGAGCTGGAATGGCGGTTGGAATTGCCGGGTTATTCCTTGAAGCGCATCCAGACCCAGACAACGCACGTTGCGATGGCCCATCAGCACTGCCATTAGATAAGCTGGAACCATTCTTAAAGCAAATGAAAGCAATCGACGAAGTTGTAAAAAGCTTCCCTGAGTTAGATACGAGTCGCTAAGTTAGGCGGCTTATGCAACTCACTGAAGTCGTTTCTATGTTCGGCGCTGATTTGCAGCGCCGATATGGTGAAAAGATTTATAAAATTACCTTACATGGTGGTTTTAATTGCCCAAACCGTGATGGCACCCTCGGGCGAGGAGGCTGCACTTTTTGTAATGTGGCTTCTTTTGCTGATGAAAGTCAGTCATCTCAAACTATTAGTGAACAAATTCACCAACAGATCACCCGAATTTCCCGCGCAAAACGTTATTTAGCTTATTTCCAAGCCTATACCAGCACGTATGCCGAAGTGAGCCTATTAAAACAACTTTATGAAGAAGCCTTACTGCAAGCCGATATTATTGGTTTATGTGTAGGTACGCGTCCTGACTGTGTTCCTGATTCAGTGTTATCTTTGCTAAGCCAATATCAACAGCAAGGCTATGAAATATGGCTTGAGCTAGGTTTACAAAGTGCTCATGATAAAACGCTACATCGTATTAATCGCGGTCATGGTTTTGATGCATACCAACAAACAACGCAAAAAGCCCGCAGCCTTGGGCTAAAAGTGTGTACACATTTGATTTGCGGGTTACCCGGTGAAAATGCCCAAATGAATATGCAAACACTTGATAAAGTCCTTGAGTGCGGAACGGATGGCATCAAACTTCACCCTTTACATATTGTCGAAGGTAGTGTGATGGCCAAAAGTTGGCGAGCAGGACGTTTGGCAACGCTTTCTCTGGATGAATATACTGAAATTGCGGGTGAAATGGTGCGCCATACTCCGACTGACATTGTCTACCACCGTATCAGTGCCAGTGCAAGAAAGCCAACTTTGCTCGCCCCGAACTGGTGTGAAAATCATTGGGTGGGAATGAATAATTTATATCAATATTTCCTAAAATGGGGAGGGCAAGGCTCCGCGCTTTGACTTCTTTAATGAGAACAACTATGAAATCAAATTCTTATAAAGCTATTATCGTTTCATCTCTAATTACGCTTTCTTTTCAAGCCATAGCTCAACTTGATATTACTCCTGAAGATAAACAAAAATTTGTACAAACTCACCAAAAAGCAGTCAAGAAAGATGCCCTTGCTCAGTATCAACTTGCTCAAATGTATTTTTCCGGTTTAGGTGTCCTACAAAATCTTAACAGTGCGCGTTTATGGGCAAATGAAGCGGCAAAAAACGGTAATGGGGATGGTTATGCATTATTGGCGGATATCAATCTATTAAGTGATAGTTACTTTTCGCAGGAATTGGCTGATGCCCGTAAATACGCGACAAAAGCGGTTGAAATGGGCAGTACGCGTGGAAAAATCAGTTTAGCAGAGTCATTGATAAACCCAATTGCAGGCAAAACGGATTATCAACAATCGATAGAACTTCTTAATGAAGTTAATGCGTTAAATAACCCAGATTATTTCATTGCGCCTGTTTTGCTTGGTGTTATCTATTTAGATGGTAAAGGCGTTGCAAAAGACGAAAAGCAAGCACAGCAATGGTTTGATAAAGCAAATGAGATGACTTATCCGGGCTATGCAGAGTGGATGGCTGCATTTAAATTTTCTGAAGATAACACAGGAACAGTCACCATCGACCAAGCGAAAGCAAAAAAATTAAGAGAAATAGCCTGCGAAAAAGGAAAAAATGCAGGGAATGAGATGTTTTGTTTCAGTGAGTGATAGCTAAACCGCCATGCTATTTCACATGGCGGTTTGCTTTGACACCTAAGTTAAGGTGTTGTTGGTTTTTCTGTATCGATAGCTCCCGCCTGTTCGATAGCTTTAACGGCTTCAAGTGCATGATCTATTGAGTTATAAAAACTTAGCACGCCTTCAATAGGTGTCACTTTCGCTCTTGCCAATGTTTTTAATGGCTGGAATGGGATGTCACAAATTAAGATATGGGTATCTTGGCGTACGGCATCTATGAATTTTTCGAAAGCTTCTAAGCCCCCCGCATCCAACACAGGCACTGCGTCCCATTGCATAATAATCGTTTTATAGCCTGCGCTTTTGACACGTAATTCATCAAAAATACGCTCTGCCGCTGCGAAAAATAATGGGCCGTTAATTCTTACAACTAAGCGGCTTTGTTCTTCATCTGTTTCTGGTAGTTGCGTTGAACGGGTCATATTGGCAATACGACGCATAAATAATAAAGATGCGAGAACAATACCGACAGTGATGGCAATAACCATATCAAATAGAACGGTTAAGGACATGCACAGCATTAATACAATAATGTCATCTTTTGGCGCACGTTTAATCAGGTAAACGACTTTGCCTGCTGCACTCATGTTCCAAGCCACAATCAATAGTAATGCAGACATAGCGGCTAATGGTAGATAAGATAGCATTGGTGCAAGAACTAATAATGTAAGTATCACCAGTATTGAGTGAATAATTGCAGAAATAGGGGATGTTGCACCTGCACGAACGTTAGCTGCAGAGCGGGCTATTGCAGCAGTTGCGGTGATCCCACCAAAAAAAGGCGCCGCAATATTCCCCACACCTTGGCCAATAAGTTCACTATTGGAATGGTGCTTGGTTCCTGTCATGTTGTCTAATACTACGGCACATAACAGTGACTCAATTGCACCAAGTACCGCCATAGAAAATGCTGCAGGCATTAATGCGGTGATCATCGCCCAGTTAATTGGTGCACTTCCGGGGAGTTCCCACGGCAAAATAAATTGCGGTAGGATAGGGGGAATACCATTACCTTCAGTACCATCAGGTAATAAATAGCTAAATTCAGAGCCGATTGTCGCGACTTCCATGCCAAATAATGAAAGTACCCACATAACGAAAGTCCCGACAATAAGAGCGGGTAAATGACCGGGAAGTTTTAATTTTAATTTAGGCCAGAAAATAAGTACCAAAAGGGTTGAAAGCCCAATTAGTGTGTCACTGTATTGAAACGTGGGGAAGGTATTGCCAATAGCAATGAGCTTATCAACATAGTTTTCTGGGACATGCGCCATTTGCAAGCCAAAGAAATCTTTAATCTGCATAGTGGCAATGGTGATAGCAATTCCCGACGTAAAGCCTAGAGTGACAGAAACGGGGATGTATTCAATAAACTTACCAAAGCGAGCAAACCCCATTGCAAGGAGTATGACACCGGACATCAGCGTGGCGACTAATAACCCACTCAACCCAAATTGTTGAGAGACTGGGTAGAGGATCACCACGAAAGCAGCGGTGGGGCCGGAAACGCTATAGCGAGAGCCACCAGTTACCGCAATGATGATCCCAGCAATAGCCGCAGTATATAGCCCATATTGTGGCGGAACACCGCTAGCGATAGCCAAAGCCATCGCGAGGGGGATAGCGATAATACCCACGGTAATACCCGCGATTAAATCCTTAATAAAGCGGGTAGCCGTATATTTTTCTTTCCAACAAGAATCTATTAGCGCACTAAAAGGGCGCAACCTATTAATTTTTTTTGTACTCATTATACCCTACCAAATAACAGGGTGAAAAATAAACGAAAAATGTACCTATAAGGATACGCTTAGCAACCTGAAAAAAATCTGTTATGTATCAATAAATCTACAATTATCATAACGTTTTCAGTAACAAAAGTAAAAAAACGTTATATTATAAAGAAAAATAGTTAGAATATATTTTATATGGCTACGTCCCTGTTTGAGATATGTATATAGATAATAGCCATTGTATTTTTTAATCGTAAATATAAAAATGGCAGATTATAAATATAATTACATTGGCGAATAAAATATATTTAGAGTCATTTGAACAATAAAAATATTTAATAGTAGTGAAATAGAAGGGACTTGTTCGCGTTAAGGGATAACAGATTAACTGATATGATACCCGATCACGCTAATATCTTTTGTTTATCGATTCGTGAACGCATTCGCTTGAATTGGCTAGGTGTCATTGTGGTCATTTCTTTGAACTTTCGACAAAAAGCGCTGTGATCAGCGTAAGCACATTTACTGGAAATTTCAGTAATTGAAAAATCATCTTCGAGCAGTGCAATAGCATGTTCCAGCCGCATCTTTTGAATATATTGTTGGGGGGTTATCAAAAAAATCGCTTTAAATTGGCGGTTTAATTGAGAAAGCGAAAGGCCAGATATTTCAGCAAGCGTTGTCATTTTTATCGCAATATCAAAATGTTCACTGATATAGCGCTCAACACGGCTAAGTTGGTTATTCAGTTTAGGGCTGACCGATTTGACATCTTGTAAATCCACTGAAATTCCTGCAACCCCAATAACTTGGTTACGTGTATTAAAAATAGGAACTTTAGTTGTTAAACACCATCCCAACAAACCTGCTTTATACAGGTGCAGTTCAAGCTTATTAATGACGCTAATTTTCTTTTCCATCACTAAATAATCTTGAGAACTATAGCTTTGGCCGAGTTCTGAATGAAAAATATCCTCAGCACCTTTACCTACGAGATGGTTAACACTGTCGATTTTACAGCGGGTGGCTAAATTATCATTGGCCAAAACATACTTTGCATTATGGTCTTTCACAAAAAAGGTCACATTTGGCAAGGTATTAATGAGTGGCATAATCAAACCTAAATGGTTTAATAAAATATCAATATTATCAACGGGAAATAGCATGTTTTCCTGACTAATCAACAGCAATTTATTTAGATTGATCATGCCGCGCTCCGAAATATTAAATTAATTTTATTAATTCTGTTAAATATTTTTAGATTGTGCAGAAAACCGCATAAGTTTGTTAGAAAGATATCAAGAGTTGTTAACAAAAATCAAGCATTCTATTAACAATGATAATAGATAGGATGCTAACCAATGCAATCTCAATATACCAAAATTGAAGTTATCGACTCTCATACCGCAGGTGAGCCAACTCGGCTTGTTATTGATGGATTCCCCGATTTAGGGCAACAAAGCATGGCTGTTCGCTTAGATATTTTGCGTAATAGCCATGATGTCTGGCGTCGTACAACGATTTTAGAACCTAGAGGCAATGACATTCTAGTGGGAGCCCTATTGTGTAAACCACAAAACCCAGCGGCAACAGCAGGCGTGATTTTTTTTAACAATCAAGGTTATTTAGGAATGTGTGGTCACGGCACTATCGGCTTAGTGGCCTCGTTGCACTTTCTGGGGCATATCACTTATGGCAACCATCTTATCGAAACGCCAGTAGGAGATGTCACAGCACAATTACATCAAGATGGTAGCGTGAGTATTCAAAATGTGTATTCGTATCGTTATCGCAAAGCGGTACGAGTTGATGTCCCCGATCTCGGCACGGTTATTGGGGATATCGCTTGGGGTGGAAATTGGTTTTTTCTTGTTGAACAGTCGCCAGTTGCCATTGATTTCCAAAACATTAAATTACTGACAGAAGTCAGTTTAAAAATCAAGCAAGCCTTAGTTGACCAAAGTATCTACGGTAAAGATGGCCAAGAAATTGACCATATCGAATTATTCGGTTCACACCCCAATGCCAATAGCCAAAGTTTTGTGTTATGCCCAGGTGGCGCATATGACCGCTCGCCTTGCGGAACAGGGACTAGCGCTAAACTTGCCTGCTTAGCTGCAGATAAAAAGCTAGCGGCGGGTGAAATCTGGCATCAAGCCAGCGTGATTGGCAGCCAGTTTCAGGCCAGTTTTCAACAGGCGGATGAAAACGGCATTATTCCGACTATTCGCGGGCATGCCTATATCAGCGGAAAAAATACCTTATTGATCGATGAACAAGATCCATTTCGTTTTGGAATTTCGGTGGCATAGGGGAATGAAATGGAACGCAAATATCCAGTGATTGTCGTGGGTGGTGGCATTATTGGCCTGAGTATTGCTCTGACAGTGCAAGCGAATGGGTCACAAGTGTTGCTGCTTGATAAACATGAAATTGGCCAAGGTGCCTCATTTGGTAACGCAGGGCACATTGCGACAGAACAGGTTTTTCCGATTGCGGATCCGAGTATTTTAACATCAATTCCGAAAATGCTCCTTGACCCATTGGGCCCTCTGCGTCTGGATTGGCGTTACTTATTACCGCTAGCACCTTGGTTAATCAAACTATTAGGTAACATGCGTCATAAGCCTTTTACCCATATTCACCATACATTGATGACATTAAACAGTGCCGCTTTCGATTCATGGCAAGTATTTATTCAGAAATGGCAACTAAGTGATCTGGTCAAAATGAAGGGCTCTCTGTTGGTGGCTGAGAAAAAAGAAACACTTGATAAGCTAAGCCAGCACAGTGAGTACTTGCGCAGTGTTGGTGTAGCTAATCAATTGATTGATCAGGATGCGTTACTAACACGCGAACCTGCTTTATCCGAAAGCCAAATCGGGGGTATTTTTTATCCAGACACCGGCCATGTAGTGGATTTATGTGCGTTACACCAAAAGCTGACTGAGGCATTTTTACACGCAGGTGGACAGGTATTAACCCACTGTAAAGTAACCGAAATTACATCAACGTCGAATCAACAAGTGGTATTAACAACGACCCTAGGGCAGTTTACAGGGCAAAAAATAGTGATTGCGGGAGGGGCATTTTCCAAATCATTAGTGCGAATGGTTAGCCGCATCAATGTGCCGTTAGAAACTGAGCGCGGTTATCATTTGATGTTGCCCCATGAATTGGGGCGGTTATCAACACCCGTATCAAGTATGGATAGGCGTTTTATTATGACGCCAATGTCTCACGGGTTACGCCTTGCGGGCACAGTGGAATATGCAGGACTAAAACGTCCAGCCAATATGCAGCGCGCTCAACATTTTCTACCGTTAGCGCAGCCGATGCTGAAAACGCCATTGAACAGTCAACAATCTACACCGTGGATGGGATTTCGCCCATCAACGTCTGACTCTTTACCGGTGATCGACCATAAAGGCCCTTATATTTTTGCTTTTGGTCACCAACACTTAGGGCTAACCCAAGCAGCGATCACCGCAGATATCGTTAATAGTTTTATTCATCAGCAACCGACAAGTATCGATTGCACCCCTTTTTCCATTGAGCGATTTCTTTAATATTGAGGAGAATTCAAATGAATTTCCATGGCATTCTTGTTCCTTTAGTCACGCCATTTCATGATGATTTAACATTAAATATCAGTGCGCTTGCTGAGTTAACTGAAAAGCTTATTGAGCGCGGAGTTACCGGTTTAGTGGTCTGCGGAACCACGGGAGAATATTACGCATTAAATGAAGATGAACGTAAAACCGTACTGTCTACGGTTTGTAAAATTGCAAAAGGGCGAGTGACACTAATTGCGGGTATTAACGACCTATCAACCGAAGGGGCCATTGCACGAGCGAAACAAGCTCAAGAACTGGGTTATGAAGGCTTAATGTTATCACCACCACCGTATAGTTTACCGGACCAGCAAGGGGTCTATGCTCATTATGAAAAAGTCGCAAAATCAACACCACTGCCCATTATTATGTACAACTTCCCAGCTCGGATCGGCATTGAAATTGACATTGAAACGGTCATCAAGCTAGCTGAAATTGACAATATTGTCGCTATCAAAGAAAGCAGTGGAAGCTTTAGCCGAGCACTGCATCTATTACAAACACCATTCAAAAATTTTGAGGTCATTTGTGGTTGTGATGACCAACCAGTGGATTTCTTCTTTTGGGGTTCAAAAAGTTGGATAGCAGGAGCTGGGAATGTATTCCCAGCGGAGCAAGTTGCTATTTTTAATGCAGCGCAAGCAGGTGACTGGCAACTCGCTAAGCAGATTATGAATGAAATTTATCCTGCAATTTACTCAATGGAATCAGGAAACTATAACCAAAAAGCCAAAGCGGGCTGCTTGAATGGAACATTTTATGTAGGGCCGGTCCGTTTGCCGCTGTCAAATCTAGCGTCACAAGAACGCGATGAATTCATTAAATTGATTAAACGCTAGGGGGAAATATGACCATGACCCAACAGCAGGTATTTGAACATGCAAAACAAGGAAAACTGTGGGCTGGCAATTTAATTGCAGGGCATGCAGAACAGCAAAATAAATTAGAAAACCGGACTCCAATCGATAATAGCGTTATTGGTTTTATTGCTGATGGTGATGCGAACGATATTCATGCCGCGGTACAAGTAGCGCGTGACACCTTCAATCAAGGTGAGTGGCGTGGGTTATCACCTCAAGAGCGTAAAGCTATCATGCTTAAGTGGGCCAATCTCATTGAACAGCACAGTGAAGAGCTGGCGGCACTCGATTGTATAGATGCGGGTAAGCCTATCACTGAATGCTTAAATACCGATTTACCCGCAACCATTGAAACCTTTTATTGGTATGCCGAAGCAATTGACAAATTGTTTGGCAAAATTGCACCGACAAGCCATCAAGAATTGGGGCTGATAGTGCACGAGCCTATTGGCGTGGTTGGGGCGGTGTTACCGTGGAATTTCCCTGCTCAAATGTTTGCATGGAAAGTAGCTCCGGCTCTTGCTGTAGGCAACTCGGTGATTGTGAAACCTGCCGAATTAACCTCATTAAGTGCCTATCGAATGGTGGAACTGGCCTATGAGGCGGGTGTCCCTAAAGGCGCATTAAGTCTAGTTTGTGGATTAGGTGAAAAGGTCGGTGAAGCACTTGGTCGACATCATGATGTTGATGTTGTGTCATTCACTGGTTCGACAGATGTGGGACGTTTATTCTTAAAATATTCAGCAGAAAGTAACTTAAAAGAAATTGTACTCGAATGTGGCGGTAAAAGCCCTCAAGTGGTGTTTGAAGATGCCAATATTGAGGCTGCAATTCCACATATTATGGCGGCTGCCTTTTGGAATATGAGTGAAAATTGCAGCTGTGGTTCTCGTTTAATTGTGCATGAAAGCATCAAAAAAACACTATTAGACAAGCTTGCTGTAGCGGTTAAAGAATGGAAAGTGGGTGACCCAAGGCAAGTGGATGTTTCTATTGGGCCAATGGTCGAACAGGCTCATTTTGAGAAAGTAAAATCCTTTTTAGATACCACGGTAAAAGAGGGAGGAAAATTAATTGCGGGTGGGAAAATTCATCATGAATTGGGTGCTGGCTGGTACATCGAGCCGACAATTTTTGATGAAGTTACGCCTGAAATGTCGCTATTTAAGCACGAAGTTTTTGGCCCTATTTTAGCCGTTACATCCTTTAAAACAGATGATGAAGCGGTCGCTTTGGCCAATGACACTCAATATGGTTTAGCCGCTTCATTTTATAGCCAAAACATTCACCGAGCCATGCAAATTGCGCAGCGCATTAATGCAGGCACGGTTTCAGTTAATGGCTTTAGTGAAGGCAATATCACAACACCGTTTGGTGGCTTTCGTCAATCAGGTTTTGGCGGTAAAGATAACGGCTTAGAGGCATTTGAACAATATACTCAAACCAAGGTTATCTGGTTTATCCATCAGTAAAAACGTTGACCTGAGTACCCAAGTGGACTCAGGTTTTTTTTACCCTGCAAATACAAATAAACAATTACAATAACGAAGGAGTACAAAATGGAAGCCATCGTTAATACAATCGTTGGTTACATCTGGGGTAATGCATTAGTGGTATTATCGCTAGGTGTTGGGCTCTATTTTACATTAGCGACTCGCGGTGTACAGTTTCGCTACCTCATTAAAATGGTGTGTTTGTTAAAGGAAAATAAAGCGTCAAAAGAAGGCATTTCCTCCTTCCAAGCATTCTGTTTAGCGTTGTCAGGACGTGTGGGGGTGGGGAATATCGCGGGGGTGGCGACAGCCATTGCCGCCGGTGGCCCCGGTGCGATTTTTTGGATGGTTGTCATGGGGTTATTAGGTGGAGCAAGTGCATTTATTGAATCCACACTCGCTCAAATATACAAACAGCGCTCTGATGACCAATACCGTGGAGGTTCCCCTTACTATATCGAAAAAGGGTTAAAATTGAAGCCATTTGCCATTATGGTGGCTGCTGTTATTTGCCTATCTTATGGTGTGCTGGTTCCCGGTATTCAAGCCAATACCATAGCGGATTCCTTTCAATCCTCATTCAACTTACCCCCAATTGCCACTGGCGGCATTGTGACAGTGCTGATGGCATGGCTAATTTTTGGTGGTATAAAACGTATTGCGAGTGCAGCGGATAAGATTGTACCAATTATGGCATTGGCTTATATCGTCATGATGGTGATCATCTTGGGTAGCCATTACGAACAAGTGCCGGCTATGTTCAGTTTAATTTTCCGCAGTGCGATGGGAATGGACGCTGTATTCGGTGGTATTATTGGTACGGCTGTTTCATGGGGTGTGCGTCGTGCAGTTTTTTCCAATGTGGCCGGTGCGGGTGAAGCCACATTTAGTTCTGCGGCCGCTGAGGTAAGCCATCCTGTAAAACAAGGTTTGATCCAAGCATTTTCGATTTATATTGATACTGTCGTTGTGTGTACAGCATCGGGTCTGATGATCCTTGTCACGAATATGTATAACGTTTTTCCCGATGGCTCGGCAACGGCCTTAGTTGAATATGTCCCAGGGGTTGCAGCAGGAACTGCATGGACTCAGATGGCGGTATCAACCGTCTTTACTTCTGCAGGGTCAGGATTCGTCTCAATCGCTGTATTTTTATTCGCATTCACAACATTGATGGCTTATTACTATATCGCAGAAACCACAATTGTTTATCTTGATAGAAAATTGCGTTACCCCATTCTCAAATTGATACTGAAATTTGTATTTTTGATTATTGTTTTTATAGGAAGCGTGCAATCAGTCAGCTTAATGTGGAGTCTCGGTGATATCGGGTTCGGTAGCATGAGTTATCTCAATCTTATCGCCATTGTCTTCCTATCAAAACCTGCATTACGGGCACTGCGTGACTTTGAGCGGCAGGAAAAACTCGGTGTTGACCCAGTGTTTGACCCAAAAATAGCAGGAGTAGAAAATGCAGAACTTTGGGAAGATATAAGCCGCGAATATCACGAACAAGGAATTGGTATAGAACCGAAAGAGAAAAAAAATCAAGGGATGGCATATCAAGAAGAAGAGAGGAAAAACTAGAAGAAAAATGGCGGTGAGGGAGGGATTCGAACCCTCGATACGTTGCCGTATACACACTTTCCAGGCGTGCTCCTTCAGCCTCTCGGACACCTCACCGTTTTTCTAAAACTGTTGTGGAGTAGGAAATAAAAACCTGCTCTGCAACGGGGCGCTACTATAGGGAAAATAGCGTCTTACGTCAACTCCCTATTTCTCCTTTTTCCGACTTTTGTTGCTGTTTAGCTAAATAAAAAACAATTTGATTATTATCTAATCTTAAATGCAATCAACTAAGGTAAATAATACTTTTGATGTTAATTTTAAAACGGCAAGTCGTAGAGGTAAAAACCGTTAGCTAGTTAACAAAATTCTGATTGAGTAGCGTGTATAGGCTTGATTAACTTGAAAAGAAATGCCATTCGGCACACTCTGTTAGAAACCAAAGAGGAGTTGCCATGAATATTTTATTTTACCATCCATTTTTTGATTCAAAACAGTGGATTGACGGTATGAAAGCGCGATTACCCCAAGTGAATATTCGCCAATGGGAAAAAGGGGATAACCAAAGTGCAGATTACGCTATGGTTTGGTTACCGCCTTATGAATGTCTCGCTGGTCGCAGTGATTTAAAAGGTATTTTCGC
This sequence comes from Providencia sp. PROV032, assembly GCF_028484875.1. Classification (NCBI taxonomy): domain Bacteria; kingdom Pseudomonadati; phylum Pseudomonadota; class Gammaproteobacteria; order Enterobacterales; family Morganellaceae; genus Providencia; species Providencia sp. PROV032. The sequence continues at coordinate 209,176 of NZ_JAMPSX010000006.1, read as the reverse complement.
GTTAGGTGCGGGTGTGGATGCTATTTTAAAGCAAGAACAAGACAAACCTGGGACTTTACCGGCAGGCGTTCCTGTCATGCGTTTGGAAGACACTGGAATGGCGATCCAAATGGAAGAATACGCTTGTGCAAAAGTGTTAAGCTATTTTCGTCGTATGGATGAATACCGCCAGTTACAATCACAGCGTCAATGGAAGCAATTACCAGCCTACCAACACGAAGATTTTGTTATCGGTGTGATGGGGGCTGGTGCATTAGGGCAAGCTGTTGCAAAGCGCTTAGTTAGCTTTGGTTTTCATGTAAGAACATGGAGCCGCTCTGAAAAGCAACTGGATAACGTGAAAAGTTATTTTGGTAATGACCAATTAGCCAGTTTTCTTTCTGGTACCCGCGTGGTTATTAACCTTCTGCCAAGTACGCCAGAGACCGTGGGTATATTAAACCAGCAACTGTTTAGCCAATTAGAGCAAGGGGCATATGTCATCAACCTTGCGCGTGGAGCCCATTTAGTTGAACAAGATTTGCTTGTCGCGCTTGAATCAGGGCAAGTGGCAGGTGCAGCACTTGATGTTTTTGCGAGTGAGCCACTATCGCAAATGCACCCGTTCTGGACACATCCACGCATCGCTATCACTCCCCATGTGGCAGCCTTTACAAAACCGAAAGAAGCCATGGATATGATTGTCAGTAATATCGAACGCATTGAAGCAGGCCAAGCCCCTGTTGGTGTGGTTGATATGCAACGCGGTTATTAGCCACTTTTTTGTTGTGAGTGGTCTTTGTGGCCACTTGCAATCATCTGTCCTAATCTTTTTCCTATTTTTTCGATATACTAAAGCCATTGCTTCAGTCACGAGGTGTGACTACCGGATCTGTAAAATAGGATAATATATGAACGAATTTTCAATTGTCTGCCGCATTTTGGGGACACTATTTCAACGTAGTCCCTCTGATAGCCTCGTAAAGCCGCTTATTGATATGATTGCTCAAGATAAATTAAAAGCATCATGGCCATTGGAACAAGATGAGTTGTGGTCACGCATGGCGAAAGATCTCGATATCAATGCGCTTAATGCGGATTACCAAGCTCTGTTTGCCGGTGGATCCCCAGCAGTTTCAATGTTAGCGAATGATTACGATTCTGAAATTACAGAAGCAGAGGTTCGCGAATTTTTAACGGTGAGAGGAATGTCTTTGACGAATGCGCCTGCTGATGCCTTTGGTGCTTTACTACTCGCAGCGTCTTGGTTGGAAGACCAAGCGGCGGAAGATGAAACCGCAGCTCAAGAAGAGTTATTTGATAGCTATATTCTGAGCTGGTATGGCAGCTTTTTAGGGAAGGTTGAAGCACATGCAACAACCCCATTTTACCGTACTCTAGCCCAAATTACCCGTGATGCTGTAATCGCACTGCGTGATGAACTTGACTCAGATGTGGAATGATTGTGATGCTGTCACTTTTTGGTGTGGGTGTTACTCGATTTTAGCCGACGATGTTGATTAATAATTTTGATTGAATTTGGCCTAATAAAAAAGGCAACAGATTTTCTTGTTGCCTTTAATGCTTTTATCAATCGAAATAATTTATGGTTAAAATCAATCGACTAGTGGAATGACCAGTTTACCTGGTTTGATTTCCAGCCCTTTAGCGAGTTTCTTCGCGGTTGCTTCAGCAGCACCATTATCTGGATTTAACACATAAACAGGCTGGGTTTCAAAGAAAGTTTCAAGTGAACTGTTTAAGTACGGAATAACAGCTGACATAGCGGTATCCATATTTTCTGGCGTCACTTTGTAATTGCTAATATTCAATTCTTTTAAGTAAATTGAGCCTGTTTTAGCGTCAAAGTAAGGGCGAGCAGTGAGTGTCAGGTTAATTTGTGCTTCTGCTTTACCAATAAGCGAGTCTAATTTAACGGTTGCATCCCCCGTTAATGCGACTTTCCCTGGTTCACTGCGGCCAATTTCTGATTTTAAATTCGCGAGCTGAATATCCGCATCAGCAAAACCCGTAATGCCGACTTTATGGTCATATTTTACTTTATTAGCAAGGTAATTATTAATTTGTGACTCACTAATACTAAACTCAGATAATTGGCTACAGCCCGATAACAGAGTGACAAAGCCCACCATAGCAGCGATTAAAAACTTCTTCATAAAGACTCCTTTTGCAGTAACACAGCTAGTTTAGCGCATTACTGCCCACTCAACATGACTGTTTCAATTTTTTTACGGTTAAATTGCTTATGAAGAGCCCATAAAGTAATAAAACCGATGATCCCTAATAAGAACCAAGGTAATTGTGGCATATTCCATTGGTGGCCAATATCGTACATCCAGCCCCCACCGGTATAACCGACAGCTCCCCCTAAAGCAAGGCCTAAGCGGCTAAAGCCCATATAGCTCCCACGAGCTCTTGGGTCAGCAAGTGACGCACTTAATGTTTCTCTAGCGGGGTCAGCGGTGATTGTGCCGAGATAAAAGAGGCAAATAAGGGCAAATAGCGTATTGAGTGAGGTTGTCATGCCAATTGGAAACATACTCAGGCTCATTAAAAATAGCCCAGCCATGAGCCGGTGTTCAAGGCGAAAATATTTTTCACTCCAACGTGCAATGGGATAAAGCAACGTTAAGGATATCGCAGCTTCAATAGCATACATCCATTTGACTGCGGTTGGCGTACCGGCTAACTCATTGACAACAATAGGGAACATTAGCATTACTTGAACTGACAACATAAAATAGCCCGCTAAAGTGACAACGTAACTCACAAAGCGTTTGTCTTTTAGTACGCGGCCCATACCTTCTTTGATGGGAGTTCTGACGGTTGAGATCCGATAAGCAGGTAATAACCATGCATTACAGATGGCAGCAATGATAAAAACCGCAGCGCCAACCCAGCAAACATAATGGAAGTCATATTGTAGTAGCCAACTTCCAATCAACGCACCGATAACAGCGCCAGCACTGTCTTGCATTAAGAGTAAAGAATAAAAACGGCCGCGTTCATAAGGGCGGGTCAATTTAATCACTAAGGCTGTCCGTGGGGGATCAAATAAGGTGCCACCCAGAGCAGAAAGTACGCAAGATAACCATAAAACCCAAGGGTCATGGGCCACTGCCATCACCGCAAAACCACTGGCGCGCAATAACATTCCAATGACAATCATGGGTTTTGCGCCAAATCGGTCAGCAATAGCACCGCCAAAAATCCCCAAACCCTGTTGAACAAACTGACGAAGTCCTAAGGCAAAACCCACCACGACGGCAGCCCAACCCAGTTGATCAACAAATCGAATAGAAATTAGTGGAAAAACAACAAAAAAGCCGAGGACAACCAACATGTTGTCAAGCAAAAGGAAATACTTACCAAGGCTTCTTGCCCGTGACACCTGCGCCATGAGACACCATCAGAAAAATAGCAAAGAGGGAATGTTTTTTTAAATTACGTATCAATAATATCAGTATATTGCGGGGTAATAGATGATATATTTTTATCGATAAATATTCGTCATACTTCACTCTGTGACGGTGTTGACTGCGTTCGGCTACTTGGGTCACATAGTTATGTATGCTGCACAACGAAGAAATCTAGTGATGTATTGGTATTTTAATTTACGTAATATGTTTTTCGTCAACGCATTGTAAGCTACACTTTAGCGTTCTAAGTTATTGGCTTGGAAAGAGAGAAAATATCTGGCTTTTTATTAATTAAGGGTTAACGATGTTTGGTTATCGTTCAAATGTACCAAAAGTGCGACTTGTCACTGATAGAATGGTTATCCGTTTGACTTATGAACGTGATAACTATCGGCTAGCTGATTATTACAGCCTGAACAAAGACTTTTTAATTCCGTGGGAACCCATCAGGGACAAATCTCATTATCAGCCAGCAGGTTGGCAGAATCGGTTACAAGTCATGAATGAGCTGCATCGGGAAGGCAGTGCTTTCCATTTCGTACTATTAGATAAAGAAGAAAACGAAGTGATGGGAGTCGCGAATTTTAGTAATGTATTGCGTGGCTCATTTTATGCATGTTATTTAGGTTATTCTCTCGGTGAAAAATGGCAAGGTCAAGGTCTAATGTATGAGGCACTAACCCAAGCGATCCGTTATATGCAGCAACACCAAAAAATGCATCGAATTATGGCAAATTATATGCCTCATAATATGCGTAGTGGTAATTTATTGACCAAGCTTGGCTTTGAACGGGAAGGCTATGCAAAGCAATACTTACAAATCAACGGTGAGTGGCGTGACCATGTATTGACGGCACTGACCGATAACACTTGGGCATTGAATAAAGCCTAAATTCCTAATTTACTTTTCAATCGTAGTCAGTTGCAGTGCACACTGTTAAACTGATGCGATTGTATTCTTTTAGTTTATCAATCATGAATTTATTAAAATCATTGGCGGCAGTAAGCTCCATGACCATGATGTCTCGTGTGCTTGGGTTTATTCGTGATGCCATTATCGCCCGAGTGTTTGGTGCTGGAGCCGCGGCTGACGCCTTTTTTGTCGCCTTTAAATTACCGAATCTTTTACGTCGAATTTTTGCTGAAGGTGCCTTTTCACAAGCCTTTGTTCCAATATTAGCGGAATATAAAAACCAGCAGGGAGAAGAGGCCACCCGTACATTCGTCGCTTATATTGCTGGGATGCTAACCCTCGCTTTAGCGATCGTAACTATCCTTGGTATGATTGCCGCCCCTTGGATCATTTATGTCACCGCACCTGGTTTTACCGATGATGCTGACAAATTTGCGCTGACGACAGATCTTTTACGAGTCACATTCCCTTATATCTTTCTGATCTCACTGGCCTCTCTTGCAGGCGCAATCCTGAATACTTGGAACCGTTTTTCGGTCCCTGCATTTGCGCCAACGTTGCTCAATGTCAGTATGATCATTTTTGCTGCTTTCGCTGCTCCTTACTTTAACCCACCCATTATGTCATTGGCGTGGGCGGTGTTGGTTGGCGGTGTTTTGCAACTTGTCTACCAACTACCCCATCTTAAAAAGGTGGGTATGTTAGTGTTACCACGCCTGTCATTTCGTGATAGTGGGGTTTGGCGTGTAATGAAAATGATGGGGCCAGCAATTATCGGGGTTTCAGTCGCGCAAATTTCTTTAATTATCAACACAATATTTGCTTCTTTCTTACAATCTGGTTCAGTGTCATGGATGTATTACGCGGATAGACTAATGGAATTGCCATCTGGGGTACTTGGTGTGGCCCTTGGGACAATTTTATTACCATCATTAGCGAAAAGCTTCACGAGCGGCAACCAAAATGAGTATCGCCAATTAATGGACTGGGGATTACGCCTTTGTTTATTACTTGCTCTACCTTGTGCGTTAGGGTTGGCAATACTCGCTGAAGCATTAACGGTATCATTATTTCAATACGGTAATTTCACAGCACATGACTCATTAATGACGCAATACGCTTTAATTGCCTACTGTGTAGGGTTAACAGGCATGATTTTGGTGAAAATTTTGGCGCCAGGTTTTTATTCGCGCCAAAATATTCGTACGCCAGTGAAGATTGCGATTGTCACTTTAATTTTAACCCAATTGATGAACTTAGCCTTTATTGGCCCTTTACAACATGCTGGTTTAGCCTTATCTATTGGGTTAGCTGCATGTTTTAATGCGGGCGTTCTCTATTGGCAGCTGCGTAAGCAAGATATTTTTCAGCCTTTAGCCGGCTGGAAAGGGTTCATATTTAAATTATTGATAGCGTTAATTGTAATGGGCGCTGTGCTGTTTGGTGTTTTACACTTCATGCCTTCTTGGCAAGACGGTAATATGTTGATACGTATGCTACGTTTGATAGGCGTCGTGATTATTGGTGCTGGAAGTTATTTCGTAGCTTTATATGTACTGGGGTTCCGCCCTCGTGATTTTATGAAACGTAGTGTTGCCTAATTAATAAGCCGTCAACGACCTTAAAAGCCCAATTTTAATGAGAAAATTGGGCTTTTTTATCTCTGTAATCTGCGTCGTTAAGGAAAAAATAACCATAGATCTGTTTCCTTCAATTTCTAGTGAGTTCTTAAATTAATGCCCATAGTAACTGAATTATTAATTTCAAAATTATTTTATGAAATTTCAATTAATTGTTTTTATTGATAAAAATAATAACCTACTCTATTTTTGGGGTACATTGACAGGGTTGTTGTTACAACAATCAAGTGACAGGGAGATATTCAATTCATTGAATATAAAAGTGGAATCTATTGATTCCGCTTTAGTTGGGTTAAGTGATATTGCCGAATTGACAGGACTAACTCGTCAGGCAGTGGCTTTATTAAAAGATAGTGCTCGAGGGAAAGGCCATTTTCCAGCACCCGTACAACGCTTGAATGGCGCATCGCCGTTATGGGACTTGGCGAGCGTTGCTCATTGGTTACAACAGAATAACCGGTTGTCGCATAACCCTGAACTTTATGAACAAGCAAAAACACTTTGCAAATGGAACTTAGTACTCCGTAATTGCGCGAATGAATATATCGATGAATTGCAAAAACTACCATCAAAGTTAGCAAAGCAACGCAAACAAAAACGGCTCACCGAAGTGAACCGCTAATAGGCTATTTATTGGTTTGATTACATTCTTTCAACGGTTTCAATACCTAGAGTGTCTAAGCCCGTTTTTAACGTTCTTTGGGTTAATGCAGCCAATTTCAAGCGGCTTTGGCGTTGGGCTTCGTCATCAGCTGACAAGATAGGGCAGTGCTCATAGAAACCAGAGAATAAACCGGCTAATTCATACAAATAAGCACACATAACATGAGGTGTGCCATCACGTGCAACAGTGAGAATGGTTTCTTCAAACTGTAATAAACGTGTTGCAAGTGCAATTTCACGCGGATCTTGTAATGAAATAGGCAGAGTGAGGTCTGCGTGGGTTAAATTGGCTTTCTTGAAAATAGAAGCCACACGAGTATACGCATATTGCATATACGGCGCGGTATTTCCTTCGAAAGCTAACATGTTATCCCAATCGAAAATATAGTCAGTCGTTCTGTTTTTGGACAAGTCAGCGTATTTAACGGCGCCAATACCGACAACATTTGCGACATTGAGCAATTCATCTTCAGGCATATCTGGGTTTTTCTCACGGATCAGCGCTTGAGCGCGTTCAACAGCTTCATCCAGCAAGTCTGATAAACGAACGGTACCACCGGTACGAGTCTTAAACGGTTTACCATCTTTCCCTAACATCATCCCGAACATATGGTGCTCAAGCGCCATCGATTCAGGGATGTAACCTGCTTTACGGACGATGGTCCATGCTTGCATCAAATGTTGATGTTGGCGTGAGTCAATATAGTAAAGAGAACGGTCAGCGTGCAGGGTTTCGTAACGGTATTTAGCACAGGCGATATCGGTTGTTGTATACAAGAAGCCACCATCTTTTTTCTGGACGATCACGCCCATAGGTTCGCCTTCTTTATTTTTGAATTCATCAAGGAAAACAACCGTTGCGCCTTCACTCTCAACAGCTAAACCTTTAGCTTTTAAATCTGCAACAATACCCGGTAGCATGCTGTTATATAAGCTTTCACCCATCACGTCATCTTCGGTCAATGTGACATTTAAGCGGCGATAGGTTTCTTGGTTTTGTTGCATGGTGATATCAACCAATTTGCGCCACATTTGGCGGCAATATTCATCACCGGATTGCAATTTTACAACGTAGCCACGAGCACGTACTGCGAACTCTTCATCTTCGTCGTAGTGTTTTTTAGCTTCGCGATAAAACTCTTCGAGGTCAGCAAGCGCCATATCGGTGGCATCTTCATTTTGCACTTTTTCAAGATAGGCAATTAACATGCCAAATTGCGTACCCCAATCACCGACGTGGTTGGCACGAATGACTTTATGACCAATAAATTCTTGGGTACGTGCAGCTGCATCACCAATGATGGTTGAACGCAAATGACCCACGTGCATTTGTTTTGCAACATTAGGCGCTGAATAGTCAATGACAATTGTCTCAGGCTTGACTGGCGCGACGCCTAGGCGTTGTGAGGCTAATGCCTCTTCAACGTGTTTTTCAACCCACGTTGGCTCAAGGAAAATATTAATAAAGCCAGGGCCGGCAATTTCAACTTTGCTGGCAATCCCTTCCAAATCTAAGTGATTAACAAGCTGTTCAGCCAGTTGTCGCGGAGCTATCCCCATTTTTTTAGCCGCGCCCATCACTCCATTCGCTTGGTAATCACCAAACTGAGCTTTAGCGGATTGACGCACAAGTGCATCACTGTCTTCTGGAGCACCCGCTGCTAACATCGCAGCACTAATTTTATCTGAAAGAATCGCCTGAATATTCACCGAATTACCTTAAATTGCGAACCATAGTTACCACATTGTGCCATCACATGCGTATAACTAAAAGGTTGAAGAGAAAAATCGGCAGGTTTTATACCATATTTTGGGGCTCTCATGCTACAGTCTGCGCCATTGTTTAGTAGATAAGTTTTTGTAAAGAGGGGGCTTTAGATGCCACAATTTAGCAAAATTTCGCAATTACAAGATTTATGGGATGACCTACCTGTGTTTATGGATAAATTACAACAGTTAGCGCAGGAACTGAACTTATCATTGTCATCTTTTCCGATAGATCATATCTCGGTGCGTTGCCATCATATGGCAACCGCAGAACGTTGGCATCAAGGGCTAATGGAATGCGCTGAGCTTTTATCTGACAATGTTATCAATGGTAGGCCAATTCGTTTATATGAGTTAAGAGAGCCATTAAATGTCGCGGGTCAAGAGGTATTTATTATTGAGTTGCCTTTCCCAAAAGACAAAATTTACCCGAAAGAAAGCTGGGAACATATCGAAATGGTGATTGATATTGATCCGAGTCAACTAGAAACCACAGCATTTCAGTTATTACCAGATCCTTTACCCCAAGGGTATCGTATTAAGGTAAGCCAACCCAAAGGGCAGCAAGAAAGGTTGCCAAATCCAACATTAGCAGTGTCAAATGGCGAAATAACGGTTAAATACCATCCTTTTACGCTAAAAAAGATAATTGAAAGTGAAAAATAAGTGATGCAATTAACGTTATTGATTAATAGTACAGGTTAACTTTTAGTGATGTGATATCCATCCGATAACATTTTTTAATAAATGGCATTATTAAGCGAATTGTTAACGTTTTGGATTAAAGCGTTTCATTATTTTTGGGCACATAAAGCCAGTGTTTTATTGCTCTATTTCGGAGGTCGTAATGGCAAAACTGGAAATCTGTTGTTTCGGAATTGAATGTGCCCAAGTGGCTCAAGAATATGGTGCAGATCGTATCGAACTCTGCTCTGGCGCTGCAGACGGTGGCCTGACCCCCAGTTATGGTTACCTGAAATTAGCCAAAGAGAAACTACATATTCCAGTTCATCCTATTATTCGTCCTCGCGGTGGTGATTTTTGCTATAACATTAGCGAATTTGACGTGATCCGCGAAGATTTAATTATGATTAAGGAAATGGGTTTTTCAGGTGCCGTTATCGGTATATTAGATAGCGAAGGGCGTATTGATATCAACAGAATGCATACGTTGATGGAAATAGCACAAGGGATGAATATTACCTTCCACCGAGCATTTGATATGTGCATTAATCCATTGTTAGCTTTAGAACAATTAAAAGAGCTCGGTGTTGCGCGTATTTTAACTTCTGGGCAGCAACAAAGTGCAGAGTTAGGTTTACCACTTCTAAAAGAGCTACATGAAAAAAGCCAGCAAATTAATGGCCCACAAATTATGGCGGGTGCGGGAGTGCGTTTAGCCAATTTAAGTAAATTCATGGAGATTGGCTTATCTGAGGTACACAGTTCTGCAGGGAAAACGGTGCCATCAACCATGAATTACCGTAAAGTAGGGGTCACAATGGCCTCTAATAGCGAAACGGATGAATTCTCCCATTATTGTGTGGATGGCCCTACGGTAGAAGCGATGAAAGACTTTATTTCTATTACAGAAAAAGTGTTGGTTTAATTGCCGCTAGCCACAATAGGCAGCTTGACGATAGAAATTTAAATAGATTGTTATTCTCTAAGGAAAATCAATTAGTTGGTTTTCCTTGTTATTTTTCAGTCAACCAATGGCTAGTTATCATTAAAATATCAGCTAAGTAAATTTATAATATTGTTTATTTGTCATTAATAGCTCAATTATTGCTTGTATTGATACACATCAATTAACCCTTGTTTTTATAAGGTTACCATCTAATTACTATAAGAATACTCAGTAATTCAATTTATAATAATTAATGAGGTAGCAATGTAATGATCAATAAAATCAGGGAAAAAGCGCTGAGTCGGAGACAGTTTATTCAAGCCTCTGCCTCTGTCGCCACGACAACGGCTATTGCCAGTTCCATCTCTCTACCTTTTTCCGCTCAAGCAACACCCACCATCACAATCCAACCAGATGAAGTCAGCGAAAAAATCAAATACAGTGCGTGCTTAGTCAATTGTGGTAGCCGCTGCCCACTCAAAGTGCATGTAAAAGATGACGTTATTACGCGCATATCGAATGAAACCATGTATGACGACACCCAATTTGGCTTACATCAAATACGCCCCTGTTTGAGAGGGCGCTCTGTTCGTTGGAAAACCTATAACCCAGACCGCTTGAAATACCCATTATTGCGTACCGGTAAACGGGGAGAAGGGAAATTTAAACGGATCAGCTGGGATGAAGCGACGACGATTGTGGCTCAAAAGCTGCGCTCAACTATTGATACTTATGGCAATGAAGCCATTTACTACCAGTATGGTTCAGGATCTACCGGTGCTAATTTGCAGGGACGTAATGCCTGCAAGCGTCTATTAAACCAACTAGGTGGGTTTCTTGATCAACATGGAACTTACTCAACAGCACAAATAAACGGTGTTATTCCATATGTCTATGGCAAGTTAGATGATTCATTACTGTCTGAAATAGCCAATAGCGATTTAGTCGTGATGTTTGGCCATAATATTGCGGAAACGCGGATGTCCGGTGGTGGTCAGTTCTACGAAACCTTAAAAGCATTAGAAAAAAGCCAAGCTAAAGTCATTATTATTGACCCGCGTCGTACTGATAGCGTAACAACGCTAGGCGCTGAATGGATCCCGATTTACCCGGGCACTGACGGAGCGCTTGTGGCTGCGATTATCCATACATTAATTAAAGAACAATTGACGGATGAGGCCTTTCTAGCGAAATACTGTGTAGGCTGGGATAGCCAGACACTTCCTGAGTCTGCGCCACAAAATGGCTCATATAAGGATTATATTTTAGGACTTGGTGATGATGGTATTGAAAAAACGCCGCAATGGGCAAGCCAAATTACAGGCGTTTCGCCCACTCGTATTATTCAATTGGCTCGTGAGTTGGGTAATGCAAAGGCCGCGTGGATTTCTCAAGGCTGGGGATTGCAAAGAACCGCCTCGGGAGAACAAGCGGCTCGAGCTGTGATGATGTTGCCGATTGTCACGGGGCATATTGGACGCCCAGGAACGAATGCGGGTGGATGGGGAGGCAACGTAGCGTACTCTGTGCCTGGTTTTGCTATCCCGAACCCAGTTAAAACGCAGATCCCGTGCTTTATGTGGACTGATGCGATTGCACGCGGAACCGAAATGACCGCGACAAATTCAACACTACTCGGTAAAGAGCGCCTTGAAACTAACGTGAAATTTTTATGGCACTATGCAAGTAATGTCACGGGTAATCAACATTCTGATTTGAACAAGACCCATAAAATTTTAACGGATGAGTCCCTATGTGAATTCATTTTAGTTTGGGATACGCATATGACGCCGTCGACTAAATATGCGGATTTGATCCTACCCGATGTGACCAGTGTTGAATCGAATGATTTAATTAATAATTCGTATGCAAGCGGTGCTTACCATTATGCTATTCGTCTACAAAATGCGATTACGCCATTATGGGAGTGTCGCCAATCCTATGATGTTTTAACCGATATTGCTGAAAAACTGGGGATTAAAGACCAATTTACCGAAGGTCGTACTCATGAGCAGTGGATAGAACATTGCTATAACTTGATGCGAGAAAAAAATCCCCATTTGCCAACGTTTGAAGAAACGAATGACATGGGAATTGTTGATAGAAAATTGGCGGATAGTGCTGATTATATTGCATTAAAACCATTTAGAGATTCGCCTGAAACTGCGCCATTACCAACCCCATCGGGTAAAATCGAAATCTATTCAGAAAGGCTCGCTAAGATAGCAAAAGAGTGGGAATACCCGACTGACCAGCGAATTCCTGCGGTGCCTGAATATTGTGTAAATACGGAAGGCGTTGAAAATAAAGAAACTAAACAGAAATATCCGCTGCAAATGACGGGGTATCACGATAAAGGCCATGCGCATTCATCGTATTTTAATATTGCGATATTACGTGAAGCCGTGCCTCATCAATATTGGATTAACCCAATTGATGCATCGGCTCGAGGTATTCAGAGTGGCGATATGACTGAAATTTTCAATGATCGTGGACGTATGCATATTAAAGCGAAAGTGACTGAGCGTGTATTACCTGGTGTCATTGCGGTTCCGCAAGGTGCTTGGCGGGAAGTTAATGAGGAAGGGGTCGATATTGGTGGTTGTATCAATACATTAACCACACAACAACCCTCAGCTCTTGTTAAAGGGAATCCACAACATACTAACTTAGTTGACGTGAAACGTGCATAAGGAGCGACAAATGAAACAGTATGGTTTTTATTTCGACTCAACAAAATGCACAGGATGTAAAACGTGTCAGGTGAGTTGTAAAGATGAGAAAGACCTTGATTTAGGGCCTAAATTTCGTCGGGTATATGAGTTTGGTGGTGGTAGTTGGCAGCAGCAAGAGGGGATATGGCAGCAGAATATTTATAACTACTATCTATCAATTTCCTGTAATCATTGTTCTAACCCAACATGTGTTGAAGGTTGCCCAACAGGGGCGATGCATAAACGTGAGCAAGATGGGTTAGTCGTGGTAGATCAAACCATTTGTGTTGGATGCCGTTACTGCGAGTTACGCTGTCCATACGGCGCACCGCAGTATGACGAAAAGAAAAAATTGATGAGTAAATGCGATGGATGCTATGAACGTGTCGAAAAAGGGATGAAACCGGTGTGTGTTGACTCCTGTCCACAACGTGCATTGGATTTTGACGATATCAATCTTCTACGTGAGCGTCATGGCAATATTAGCGGGGTCGCCCCCATGCCAAATCCGTCTCTTACTCATCCTAACATTGTGATTAAGCCGCATAAAGATGCTAAACCTTGTGGTGAAAAGAGCGGTAAATTACAAAATCCAGCAGAGGTATAATATGCACGAACTTCCACTCGTTTTTTTCACCGTATTGGGGCAGTCAGCGGCAGGTTTATATTTGTTGGCGTATGCAAGTCGAAAACTGGGCATGTTGAGCGAAACCCAATTGCGTCATTCCAATATAGCGGCATTTGTCATTATGATCATTGCGCTAGCCATCGGTGGGCTACACGTTGGGCAGCCTCTGCGCTTCTTTAATATGCTTTTAGGTGTAGGCCGTTCACCAATGAGTAATGAAGCTTTGCTTAGTGGTATTTTTGTTGCTTTTGGGGCAGCAACTTTATTATTCACCTTGTTTATTAAAAATAAAGCGCTGAGTGAACTGTGTAATGTTGCCACGGTTATTTTTGGTTTGGCATTCGTATGGTCAATTCCTCAAGTGTATAATATTGCCACGGTAGCGAACTGGTTTACTGTTTTCACGACATTACAAATGTGGATGACACTGTTAGTGGCTGGTGGCGCATTAGCGATTTTATTCGGCTCTCTGCGCTTGGGGGCGATGGCATTTTTGATTGGCTCAATTATGATTTTTGCCACTCGTGCAGCTTATGTCGCATTTTTAGGTGAGACAGGGCCTGAAATTAGTGCCGAACAAGCAGGTTTTTGGAGCTTCCAGTTAGTCGTATTAGCGGTGATGCTGTTTGTTTATCCGGCTCTGTTGTATCGCGGAAAAAATTCATCCGTCATATTAGGTCTCGGTGCGCTAGCGGTTATTTTAGCGGAGTTATCCGGTCGAATTGCCTTTTATAATTTGTGGCAAATAACAATGTAATCGCTTGTTAATTACTATGATAATAAATGCCTATGACTTGATTGCCATAGGCATTTTATCTTTATGGCTTACGAGCAACTAAAATTGCACGTAGTGGTGCGGGGTAACCTTCGATAGTTTTAGTTTTATCATTTGGGTCTAAAAATTCAGCCAGTGAATCTGTTTTCATCCACTGTGTGCGGCGTTGCTCTTCCAAAGAGGTGACTTCTTGGTCAACAATTCGCACATCAACAAAACCACATTTTTCTAACCAAACTTTGAGCATTTTAGCGGAAGGAATAAAATAGACATTACGCATTTGGGCGTAACGGTCACCGGGGATCAAACACTGAAATTCATCCCCCTCAATAACCAGGCTCTCTAATACCAATTCGCCTTCACTCACTAATTGGTTCTTAAGTTGCCATAAATGGTCGAGCGGTGAGCGGCGGTGGTAAAGGACACCCATTGAAAATACGGTGTCAAATGCCTTCAATTCGGGCAGTTGTTCGATACCTAAAGGCAATAAGTGAGCACGTTGGTCATCACCTAATAGTTTTCTGACGGCTTCAAATTGACATAAAAATAGTTCAGTTGGGTCGATACCAACAACAAATTTGGCATCTTGCCCTAACATACGCCACATATGGTAGCCACTGCCACAACCTACATCTAAGACATAACGGTCTTTGAGTGATGAAATATGAGGTAGTACGCGATCCCATTTCCAGTCTGAGCGCCACTCAGTATCAATATTCACGCCATAGAGAGAAAAAGGGCCTTTACGCCATGGCATTAATTGTTCAAGAATATTATTCAGACGTCGCGTTTCGCCAGCAGTGAGCTCGGGTTCACGCGTTGCTGTCACGCTATTGCGTAAATCCAAATGGGTAGGCGCCATAACAGGTAGGTTATCTAGCATTTTTTCCCATGAGGAAAATCCACCGTGTAACCCTCGTTTTTTCCATTCTGAAAGTTGTGCCGGAAGCGTTTCAAGCCAATGGCTTAGAGGGCCAACTGCAATTTGTTGGTAAAAACGACCAAAATCAATCATGTCTAGGCCTCTTTAACCGCTAACAGTGAACCAAAATTAAAGCACTGGAACCAAACTTCACAGTGAGTAAAACCGACACTTTTTAAACGCGCTTTATGGGCTTCAACAGAATCTGTGAGCATCACATTTTCTAACATACTGCGTTTTTGGCTAATTTCTAATTCACTATAGCCATTCGCCCGTTTGAAGTCGTGATGCATATTGAACAATAACTCACCGATTTCCTTGTCTTCGAAGTTGAATTTCTCCGAAAGCACTAAAATACCGCCGGGTTGTAGCCCTTGATAAATCTTACTGAGTAATAATTGGCGATCTTCTGGGTTGAGAAACTGCAAGGTGAAATTGAGCACAACCATGGAAGCGTTTTCAATATTTACATCACGAATATCGCCTTCGATAACATCAACTGGTGTGTCGGCACGATACGCATCAATATGGCGGCGGCAACGTTCAACCATTGCAGGGGAGTTATCAACAGCAATAATTTTGCTTTTTTCTACTGTAATATTACGCCTTATCGATAAGGTTGCAGCACCTAAGGAACAGCCTAAATCGTAAACATGGCTGTTGGGTTTGACAAAACGACCCGCTAGCATGCCAATCATCGTAATAATATTAGAGTACCCTGGCACGGAGCGTTGGATCATATCAGGGAATACTTCAGCAACTTTTTCATCGAATTGCCAGTCACCAAGGTTAGCGATAGGCGCAGAGAAAAGGCGGTCTTTTGAGGTTGGATCCGAATTTGACATAAGTTCTGTATTAAGCAAAAACAAAAGTAGTGGAGGATTGTATCAGAAAGGCAGTCTACTGAAAATCAATCCATAAGCAATGAAATAATAAGCGGCACATTAATAACTCGTGCCGTTACAGAGAATAAAAACTAAAGATTAAATGAAACGATCTGCAGCCAAGGTAGGTAATAGGTATTGGCGATAACCATCAGTGTCATCGCGAGGTAAGTGGCTACCATGCCGGAGCGACGATATGAGTGGTCATGATTTTTCAAGCCGTAAGAGTGCAGTAGTCGGCCTGCAATTAAGATCAAACCACAAATATGAATCATCCATACTTGGGCGCCATTCATTTCCATTAAGAGCAATAAAATTAAAGCAATGGGAATGTATTCGATGGCATTACCATGAACGCGGATGGCGGTTTGTAATTCATAAAAACCGCCATCGCCATAGCCTATACGGTATTGGTTACGCAGCTTCACAACATTTAAGGATAATCTAAGCAGCAGTAAGGCACCCAGTACAGCATACAAAGAGCTGACCATTTTTTACTCCACCATAAAACGAATCAAACTATGAAAACACCTAAAAATATAAGTTATAGTAATGGGTATTGACAATATTTTGTGAATTGTAAATCCTAAAAAGCTGTTAGACAAATGAAATCACAACTTTTTTGAGTCAGTCTTACACTCTATTTAATCAAACCTTCTTTTTTTAAGCGAGTTAAAATAGTCACCGCTGTGCTTGAGCAACGAGGTAAATCGTGAATGCTAAACCAGTCTAATTCTGCAATCTCAGCAGCGGGTTGTGGCTCCCCAGTATAGTCGGCAAAGTAACAACGAATACGGACGAGTGTTCCATCTGACTTACCGTCCGCTGGGCCAATAAATTCGCCATAAAACCGGATAGAGCCGACAATTAAGTCTAGTTTTAATTCTTCAGAAATCTCACGGCAGAGCGCTTGCTCATCGCTTTCACCTTGCTCACGTTTTCCACCGGGTATATAAAATAAACTTTTGTTATGGGAACGCACCATTACAATTTTGTGTTCGGATAAGGTGATTAACCCAAGCTTATCGATGATTTTAACACTCATAATAGGGACACTCTGTTATTTATCGATGCTTAAAGAATTATGGTTATAAGCGAGTCATTAAGTAAACTGATAAAATTACTTAATGACTTAAACTATATTGTTTAAAAATTATTTTTTCTCAACGATTTTTACCAATTCATAACGAATACTAGGTGCATCAGCGGGTGGGTTTGGTACATCGAATTGCTTCACTTGCAAGGTGTAAGTGTAGCCAGGTTGGTATTCGAAACCTTGAATTGAGCTATAAAAAAGTTGCCAATCATCATTTGGATTTTCTTTCACTTTCATACACTTCATTGGGGCGACACCCATGCAATCAGCAAGTGAAGAATCAACATAAAACGTTTTTGTATTATCAGTCTCTGCGGGGTTCATATTTTGGCATCCTGCAAGTAATACGAACATGGAAGTAGCGAGTAATAATTTTTTCATTGGCAATCCTTAAATAGCAGATGATGATGAATTCAGCGTGTATCTATAGATTGCGATTATAGCAAACTGAAAAAGGTAACGATTCCGAAATAGAAATATTCATGATTAAAGCGATATTTATTAACCAATAATTGAATTGGAATACATTAAGTGGTGATATTTCACTCAAAAAGGTATCGAACTAATAAAATAAACCTTTGCTGCAATATGTACATGGTGCAGATAGTCCCTTAAAATTGATAGGGTCATCGTGATAGACGTCTATCTCGTTATTCAATTTTATTGTTGTTGATTAGAAAAACAATAATTGATGAAAATATGATTAAAAACAAAATGGTTTACGCGTTATGTAGAATACGTAACTATTTGTCTAACAGAATTTCCTGTATAATGTCTGCCTTTTTGACATTCTGAATTTTCAGCCCGTGTTTCGCAGATAAATAGGGTTCAGCAAAATGCCAAAATCCCGCAGCAAGCAAAAGCACAACAGCTGAGTAAAAGGATATTGTATGCGTACTAATTATTGTGGGCAGTTAAACATCGCTCACGAAGGCCAAAAAGTCACTCTTAGTGGATGGGTAAACCGCCGTCGCGACTTAGGTGGTTTGATTTTTATCGATATGCGTGACCGTGAAGGGATCGTGCAAGTTTTCTTCGACCCCGATCGTAAAGACATATTTGAAAAAGCGTCAGAACTGCGCAATGAGTTCTGTATCCAAATCACAGGGACTGTACGCGCACGTCCAGATAGCCAAAAAAATAAAGATATGGCAACGGGCGAAATCGAAGTTTTTGCTGAAGAACTGAATATTTTCAATAAGTCAGAGCCGCTACCATTAGATAGCAACCAAACGAATACAGAAGAGCGTCGTTTAAAATATCGCTATTTAGATTTGCGCCGCCCAGAGATGTCTGAGCGTCTGCGCACACGTGCCAAAATCACCAGCTTTGTTCGTAGCTTTATGGATAACGAAGGGTTTTTGGACGTTGAAACGCCAATGCTAACCAAAGCAACACCAGAAGGTGCTCGTGACTATTTAGTGCCAAGTCGTGTTCATAAAGGTAAATTCTACGCATTACCGCAATCACCACAACTGTTTAAACAATTGTTGATGATGTCAGGCTTTGACCGTTATTATCAAATCGTAAAATGCTTCCGCGATGAAGATTTACGTGCAGACCGCCAACCTGAATTTACTCAAATCGACGTTGAAACTTCATTCATGACCGCAGAACAAGTGCGTGAAATCATGGAACGCATGATCCGTAACTTATGGTTAGAGGTTAAAGGCGTTGATTTAGGCAATTTCCCCATCATGACCTTTGCGGAAGCTATGCGTCGTTATGGTTCAGATAAACCAGACTTGCGTAACCCGATGGAGCTGGTGGATGTTGCTGATATCGTTAAAGATGTTGAGTTCGCGGTGTTCTCAGGTCCAGCGAACGATCCGAAAGGCCGTGTCGCAGCGCTGAAAGTGCCCGGCGGCGCAGCAATGACCCGTAAGCAAATCGACGAATATGGTCAATTTGTTGGTATTTATGGCGCAAAAGGCTTAGCTTGGATGAAAGTCAATGAGCGCGCTAAAGGCCTTGAAGGTATTCAAAGCCCGGTCGCAAAATTCTTGAATGAAAACGTGATTAACCAGTTACTAGACCGTACTGGCGCAGTTGATGGCGATATCTTGTTATTTGGTGCGGGTGCGAAAAATGTGGTGACCGACTCTATGGGCGCATTGCGCTTGAAAGTTGGCCGTGACTTTGAAATCACTAATTTGAATAGCTGGCAGCCACTATGGGTGATTGATTTCCCTATGTTCGAAGAAGATGGCGAAGGCGGCTTAACGGCGATGCACCATCCATTTACATCACCTAAAGACTTCACACCAGAAGAGTTAGCAAGCAAGCCTGAAGAAGCCGTTGCTAATGCGTATGATATGGTCATCAATGGTTACGAAGTTGGTGGTGGTTCAGTCCGTATTCACCGCAACGAAATGCAACAAACCGTATTTAGTATTTTAGGTATTAATGAAGAAGATCAACGTGAGAAATTTGGCTTCTTATTAGATGCGTTGAAATATGGCACCCCACCACACGCAGGTTTAGCATTTGGTCTTGACCGTTTAGTCATGTTGTTAACAGGAACGGATAACATTCGTGATGTTATTGCCTTCCCGAAAACAACAGCGGCAGCTTGCTTAATGACGAATGCACCGAGCCATGCGAATCCAGATGCACTAACGGAACTCGCTATCGCGGTGGTTGCGAAAGACGAAGAGTAAGTTCAATGAAAAAATATAAGCGCCCGGAATCTGTATTAGTCATTATTGTGGCTCAAAGTAGTGGGCGGGTGCTTATGTTACGACGTAAAGACGACCCAAACTTCTGGCAATCAGTGACTGGCAGTTTGGAGCCTGATGAAAAGCCGTATGAAACGGCGTGTCGTGAAATTAAAGAAGAAACCGGTTTTGAGGTTGAACAAAACCAGCTACAAGATTTGTCGCACAGTATCATCTTTGAAATTTTCCCGCATTTCAGGCATCGTTATGCACCTGATGTTACGCATTGCAAAGAACATTGGTTTAAAATGGTGCAAAGTGAAGAAAAAATGCCATTACTGACGGAACACAGTGAATTTCGTTGGCTAGCCCCCGATGAAGCAGCGAGCTTAACGAAATCCTGGAGCAACAGTCAGGCTATTTTAGAATTTGCTGTTTAATTATTTATTGACGTTTTTTGGAGATATTTCATGGCAGGTCATAGTAAATGGGCCAACACCAAACACCGTAAAGCGGCACAAGATGCTAAACGCGGTAAAATTTTCACTAAAATTATCCGTGAATTAGTGACTGCAGCTCGTTTAGGCGGTGGTGATCCCGCAACTAACCCGCGTTTACGTGCGGCTATAGATAAAGCATTATCTAACAACATGACCCGTGACACCTTAAACCGTGCTATCGCACGTGGTGTTGGTAATGATGAAAATGATAATATGGAAACCATCATTTATGAAGGTTATGGCCCAGGCGGAACGGCTGTTATGGTTGAATGCTTAAGTGATAACCGTAACCGTACTGTTTCTGAAGTGCGCCACGCATTCACTAAAACGGGTGGTAATTTAGGTACAGACGGTTCCGTTTCTTACTTATTCACTAAACGTGGCGTGATCACTTATGCACCAGGCGTTGATGAAGATGCCATAATGGAAGCGGCATTAGAAGCAGGCGCTGATGATGTTGAAACTTATGATGATGGTGCAATCGATGTTTACACAACGCCAGAAACGTTTGGTGAAGTGAAAGATGCATTAGATGCTGCGGGTTTCACCAGTGAAGCTGCAGAAGTATCGATGATCCCATCGACTAAAGCGGAGTTAGATGCAGAAACGGCACCTAAATTATTACGCCTTATTGATATGTTAGAAGATTCAGATGACGTACAGGAAGTTTACCACAATGGTGACATTTCTGACGAAGTCGCTGCCACACTGTAAGTCGTGAGGCACTAAATGGCGGTATAGTCATTTAGTATAATCCGCGTAGAGAAAGCGGGCTGGTGCAGCCTGTTTTCTCTAACGCCTTCGATGCTTTCCTTCCTTTTATTCGCTATACTTGGCTAAGTATCAGTGCCATAACTCGCCTTTATTATCACTATTCTGAATGTTTGATTTGATATTCAAATAGCTATTTAATTGAAATTGATAGTATTATGAAGCTTATGAGAACAACATGATTAATATAAAGAGGCATAAGTAAATTTATATGGCGATTATTTTAGGTATTGACCCTGGCTCTCGCGTTACGGGATACGGTGTTATTCGCCAACAAGGCCGGCAACTACTGTATTTAGGTAGTGGATGTATTCGTACCCAAGTTGATGATTTACCAAGTCGTCTGCAACGAATTTATGCGGGTGTCTCGGAAATTATCACCCAATATCAACCTGATGTGTTATCTATTGAACAAGTTTTCATGGCGAAGAATGCGGATTCTGCATTAAAACTCGGTCAAGCTCGAGGCGTTGCAATTGTTGCGGCTGCAAACATGAATATCCCCGTATTTGAATATGCAGCTCGTCAGGTCAAACAAACGGTGGTAGGCACAGGAGCCGCAGATAAAAGCCAAGTACAACATATGGTTAAATCGATTCTGAAGTTGTCAGCGAGTCCACAATCTGATGCGGCAGATGCTCTGGCAATTGCGATTACACATTGCCACTTCAATCAAAACCTTTTAAAAGTTGGCGATCCACGGTTAGTTTTAACGCGTGGTCGTTTAAGATAGCGAGTTTATCTTAAACAGAATCGCTTATTAATAAATAGCGTGCAACTGGATATGCATCCAGCATTTTTTGTGGTATAAACAACGGTATTAATGATAATAAACCAACCTGTTCAGGGTTTAAATAGCATGTTCAGGGTTGAGAGAGCAATAGAGGGCTTCAATGTGATAGGTCGTTTACGTGGTATTGTTTTAGAAAAGCAACCTCCAATCGTATTATTAGAGCTACAAGGTGTCGGTTATGAAGTCCATATGCCGATGACTTGTTTCTATGAATTACCCGAAATTGGTCAAGAAGCGATTGTTTTTACACATTTTGTTGTACGTGAAGATGCCCAATTATTATATGGCTTTAACGATAAGCAAGAAAGGGCGCTATTTAAAGAGCTGATCAAAGTTAATGGGGTTGGCCCAAAATTAGCCCTAGCAATATTATCTGGAATGTCTGCTCAACAATTTGTTTCTGCGATTGAGCAAGAAGCTATTGTATCACTGGTCAAATTACCTGGAATTGGTAAGAAAACGGCAGAACGTTTAGTGGTCGAAATGAAAGACCGCTTCAAAGGCTTAAATGGCGATTTATTTAATCAAAATAGCGACATTAACCTGCCAAGTGTTAACAGCAAGGTGCCAAGCATGGCAGATATTGAGGCGGAAGCCGCTGCTGCATTGATTGCTTTAGGCTATAAACCACAAGAAGCAAGCCGTATGGTGAGTAAAGTCGCAAAACCGGATAGTGACTCTGAAACATTGATCCGTGATGCCCTTCGTGCCGCACTTTGATTGAGAGACGTTGAATATGATTGAAGCTGATCGCCTAATAACGGCTGAAGTATTACAGTCAGATGAAGAAGCTATTGACCGTGCGATCAGGCCAAAGCTATTGAATGAATACATTGGTCAGCCTCAAGTTAAAGGCCAAATGGAAATCTTTATTCAGGCAGCTAAGATGCGAGGCGATGCACTTGATCATTTGCTAATCTTTGGCCCACCTGGGCTAGGTAAAACAACGTTGGCAGGGATCGTTGCGAATGAACTCGGTGTTAATCTACGCACAACTTCAGGGCCTGTATTAGAAAAAGCTGGCGATTTAGCGGCTATGTTAACTAATCTAGAACCCCATGATGTCTTATTTATTGATGAAATCCATCGATTATCTCCAGTTGTTGAGGAAATACTTTATCCCGCAATGGAAGATTACCAACTAGATATCATGATAGGTGAAGGGCCTGCTGCGCGCTCTATTAAAATTGATCTTCCCCCTTTCACATTAATTGGTGCAACGACCCGGGCAGGGTCACTCACATCGCCATTACGTGACCGCTTTGGTATTGTGCAACGCCTAGAATTTTATCAGGTCGATGATTTACAACATATTGTCAAACGTAGCGCCCAATATATGGGGCTAGATATCACCGAAGAAGGTGCGTTACAAGTTGCTATGCGATCGAGGGGGACACCACGTATTACCAACCGCTTGTTACGTCGTGTACGGGATTTCGCTCAAGTAAAAGGTGATGGCTCAATTGATGAGCTAATTGCTAATCAAGCATTAGACATGTTAAATGTTGATGCGGCAGGCTTTGATTATTTAGACCGTAAACTATTAGTGGCAATTATTGATAAATTTATGGGCGGTCCTGTTGGTGTTGATAACCTTGCAGCTGCCATCGGGGAAGAGCGTGAAACCATAGAAGATGTTTTAGAACCTTATCTTATCCAGCAAGGTTTTATTCAGCGTACCCCTAGAGGCCGAATGGCGACGGTTCATGCATATAACCACTTTGGTTTAACCCCTAAAGAAATTTAATTATATTAAATAAAAATGGCCCCAACATTGAAAGCAATGTTGGGGCCATTTGCATCAAAAATTGTATGTAACAACTGAAATTATGTAGCTCATGGCTTAAATTAATTTTTCACTTTTATTACTAAGCTAAATACGAACAGAATAGCGGATACCAACACCACAGACGGCCCTGCAGGAGTATCGTAAAAAGCCGAGAATGCTAACCCGCCAGTCACTGCTATCATACCAATTAAAACAGCGATAAAAGCCATTTGTTCAGGTGTGCGAGCAAAACGTCGCGCTGTTGCCGCTGGAATAATCAATAAAGACGTAATAATTAACGCCCCGACAAATTTCATTGCAATACCAATTGTTAGTGCGGTAACTAACATCAGTAATAAGCGTAGCCTTTGAATATTAATCCCATCAACAAAAGCCAGTTCAGGGCTAACCGTTATCGACAAAAGTGCCCGCCAACGATAAAAAAGCAACCCGCAAACGACAATAACGCCAATAAAAATCGTTATAATATCCTCATAGCTGACTGAAAGTAAGTCACCAAACAAATAAGCCATTAGGTCAACTCGGACATTAGCCATTAAGCTCACAACAACTAAGCCTAGAGAAAGTGAACTGTGCGCCATAATACCCAGTAGCGTATCAACGGCAAGTTGTGGCCGTTTTTCTAGCCAAACTAAAATTAAGGCCAATAACAATGTGACTGCAATAATGGCATAGAATGGGTTGATATTTAATAGAAGCCCAAATGCGACACCTAGCAATGAAGCATGGGCGAGTGTATCGCCAAAGTAGGACATACGGCGCCACACAACAAAAGAGCCTAGAGGACCTGCCGCAATGGCAAGTAGCATACCTGCTATCCAGCCGGGTAATAGTAACTCAATCATGTTTGCAGTCCTTGCTGTGTTGGTGACCAACAATAATATTGCCTTCTAAATCGTGTTGATGATTATGTTGATGGCGGTATACACCGAGTTGTTGAGCACCGCGATAACCAAACATTGCCACAAACTCAGGGTGGTTTGAAACAACGTCTGGTGCGCCAGAACAGCATATATGGCCATTAATGCAAAGTACTTTATCTGTTTTTGCCATTACGAGATGTAAGTCATGGGAAACCATTAATACTGCACAATTTAGTTCTGTTCTTAACTGATTGATTAAGTCGTAGAGAGCAACTTGACCGGTGATATCAACCCCTTGAGCAGGTTCGTCAAGTACTAGCAGGTCAGGTTTATTGAGTAGGGCACGAGCGAGTAAAACGCGCTGAGTCTCACCGCCTGATAATTTTTGCATTGGTTGTTCAAGTAAATGCGTCGCCTTGACCCTCTCGAGGGCAGGCAACAAATGCTCTTTACGGACACCAAGCTTTAATAACATAAAGCGTTTAACCGTCAGAGGGAGCGTCGTATCTAAGTGAAGTTTTTGTGGAACATAACCAATAGCGAGAGAAGAAGGACGCGTAATGGTACCTGATGTAGGGGCAAGTAGCCCAAGTACAACACGTACAATTGTTGATTTTCCAGCGCCATTTGGGCCTAAAAGGGTGACGATATCACCTTTATTCAGTTCAAAGGTAACATCGTTAAGAACCTGTTTTTCGCCAAATGAAACAGAAATTTTATTTAAAGTCAGTAATGGTTGCATATGAAAAACATCTTGCAGAATTCATGTTATGTTATATTATAACATTTCAAAGTTAAAATCACGGAAAAAGACTGCTATGATACATAAATCGAAAAACATTGCCTGCAAATTTCTTTTCGGGGCGGTGGCGAGCTCAGTATTAAGTGCAACTATGGTATCAACTGCTAATGCAGATGTTGTAACGTCAATTCGCCCACTGGCCTTTATTGCCGCGGGTATTGCTGACGGTGTCACTGAGACGCAAGTTTTATTACCAGATGGTGCTTCGCCTCACGATTATGCACTTAAACCTTCTGATTTGAAAAAAATTAAACAGGCTGATTTATTTGTGTGGGTAGGGCCTGATATGGAAATGTTTTTACAAAAGCCAATCAATACATTACCACAGAATAAACGCCTAGCATTGGCTGAGCAGAAAAACATTAAGCCACTACTTATGGCGGAGTCACATGAAGATGAACACGACCATGAACATGGAGATGAAGCTAACCATGACAGGGATCACGAACATCATCATCATGGTGAGTATAATATGCACGTTTGGTTATCACCAGAGATCGCAAATTTTGCTGCGCAAGACATTTATGGACGCTTAGTAGAGCTTTATCCTGACCAAAAAGATAAGCTAGACGTAAACCTTCGTAAATTCAAAGAAAATATGGCGCAAAATGATCAGAAAATTGCTAAGATTTTGCAGCCAGCTAGAAACAAGGGTTATTTCGTTTTTCACGATGCTTATGGCTACTTTGAAAAACACTATCAACTCGCTCCTTTAGGGCATTTTACGATAAACCCAGAAATACAGCCAGGCGCGCAAAAATTACATCAAATACGAACACAATTGGTTGAGCATAAAGCGCAATGTGTTTTTGCTGAGCCACAATTCAGGCCTGCTGTGATTGAAAGTGTAGCACGTAATACGGGGGTGAAAATGGGAACTCTCGACCCATTAGGGATTGGGCTGGCTATAGGGCCGGATAGCTACATGAAGTTTTTGACTCAATTATCAGAGCAATACGCCAGCTGCCTGGATTAAAAATAGAAGGAATTGTTTAAGTGCAGCAAATGGCCAAGAGTCTGGTTCAGGTATATGGTAGCCTGTCTAGAACACATAAGATTGTATTAAGTGCGCTCACTGTAGCGACTATGGCCGTCGCAGTTTGGCGGCCAGTTCATATACCAACGACGACTGAAAATGATGGAACACCAGATACCATCATTCCGCTTTCATTATTACCTGCAAGTGATGCAACCGACGATATAATTCAAGATAGTAGTGAACAGCTGCCTGATGAAGGCCTCGCTGATACTGACGCTGAAGCCGCAGAGACGGGTGGGGCAGCAGCCCCACTTGCTCATGAATATGTTGTTGCAAGTGGTGACAATTTAACGACTATCTTAACTCAATTCGGTATTGAAGCGGGTGATGTTGCAACGCTATCCAATCAACATAAATCGCTGAGAAACCTGAAAATAGGCCAATCTTTAAATTGGTCGTTAACTGATCAAGGTGAATTAGAATCATTGACATGGGAAGTTTCTCGCCGTGAGACCCGTGTATTTACCCGTGTTGGAACGACTAACAAATTTGAAGAAGCCAAACAAATTCGCGAAGGTGAGTGGACTAACAGTGTTTTAAAGGGCACGGTTGACGGTTCATTTGCACAAAGTACAAATAAAGCTGGCTTAACACGCAGTGAAGGCCGTGAGGTAATTAAAGCCTTGCAATGGCAAGTTGATTTTAAAAAATTGAAAAAAGGCGATAAATTCAGTGTGTTAATGAGTAGGGAAATGCTGAATGGCCGTAGTGAACAGAGCCAACTCATTGGTGTTCGTTTACAAACAAATGGAAAAAGCTATTACGCTTTTCGCGCTGAAGATGGGCGATATTATGATAGCGAAGGGAATGGCTTAGAGCGTGGTTTCTTACGATTTCCAACCGCTAAACAATTTAGAGTTTCTTCACAATTCAACCCTCGACGAGTTAACCCAGTCACTGGGCGTGTAGCACCACATAAAGGTGTGGATTTCGCAATGCCAGTCGGCACGCCAGTACTTGCAGTAGGTGATGGTGAGGTCATTGTTTCAAAATACAGTGGTGCTGCAGGTAACTTTATTGCGATCCGCCATGGGCGTCAATATACCACGCGTTACATGCACTTACGCCAGTTATTGGTTAAGCCAGGTCAAAAGGTTAAGCGCGGTGATCGAATTGCACTATCGGGCAATACTGGGCGTTCGACTGGGCCTCATCTACATTTTGAAATGTGGGTTAATCAACAAGCGGTAAACCCACTCACTGCGAAATTACCTCGTTCTGGTGGTTTGACAGGGAAAGAGCGTAAGGAATACTTAGCGCTAGTAAAAGAAACGAAACCACAACTTAAACTACAGTAACTTAAGTTTCCATTTATATCGCTGGCAGGTACTTGTATCTGCCAGTTTTCTTTGTAATGCTCCCATAAACTATTATAAGCTATAGAAATATGGCTATTATTCACTTGAGTACAGCATGAATAAAGATCAAGACACTGATAGTAAAAAAGGCTATGTGCCAACGTTTCACCGCTCTTACCTTTTACCTAGATATTGGGGAGTGTGGTTAGGGGCTGGTATTTTAGCAGGATTAGCGTTCATTCCAGTTAAAGTCCGTGACCCTTTATTGGCTAAAATAGGGAAATGGGTGGGGCGACTCGCAAAAAGTGGTCGTCGTCGCGCTAAAATTAACTTACTTTACTGCTTTCCTGAATTGACAGAACATCAACGAGAAGAATTAGTTGATCGAATGTTTGAAACTGCACTACAGTCCTTTGTTATGTTGGCAGAGCTATGTCTTCGTGGAGCGAACAAAACGCTAGCTAGAACGCATTGGCATAATCAAGAAGTTATAGAACGTTTAAAGCAACAGCAAAGTAATGTTATTTTTATGGTACCACATGGGTGGGGCGTTGATATCCCTGCGATGTTATTAGCAGCCAAAGGCCAGCAAATGGCTGCCATGTTTCATCACCAAAAAAACCCCGTTGCAGATTATTTATGGAATAAAGCAAGATACCATTTTGGGGGGCGCTTACATTCAAGAGAGGCGGGGATTAAGCCTTTCATTGCTTCTGTTAGGCAAGGTTATTGGGGGTTTTACTTGCCTGACCAAGATCATGGTGAAGAGCATAGTGAATTTGTTGATTTTTTTGGCACATATAAAGCAACTTTACCTGCAATCGGTCGGCTAATGAAGGTATGTAAAGCGAAAATTGTGCCACTATTTCCTGTTTATGACCATAAAACGCATCAACTGCATATTTATATCCGTGAACCGATGGATGATATCGATGGAAAGGATGATAAATATATAGCACGAAGAATGAATGAGGAGCTGGAGTATCTGGTTGCTCCGAACTTAGAACAGTACACATGGATATTAAAATTATTGAAAACGCGAAAAGAGGGAGAAATAGAACCTTATCAGCGAAAAGATCTCTATCGTTAGTGCACTTAAATACAGAATCAATTTTAAACCATTACTTTTTAGTAATGGTTTTTTTATCTAAATGTATACATTTATAGAAATACCCCCTTGAAAGTCAATGATTTTAAAAATGGTGTACGATTATCCGTAATAGAAATTTAGAGTAATATATTAATAATTGATAGTGACTTCATTCCTCTTTAGATATGTCACTAATTTTTTGTAAAGTAGTGATAAAAGTAAGTAGCGTATATTTTTTATTTATTTAGCAGTAATCATAAAAATAAAGCACTCATATTAAAAATAATTCTTTACCTATCAAAAAAAATAACGTAAACACGCTTAAAAATATGAACAAATACCAATCATCATGTATAATCACTTATTGGTGACGTATAAAATATGTTTCGATATTTTGATTACATAATAAAAGTAACTCCCAGATGAATACTTGGAGGCTTAATGGAAAAAACTCGAACTACGTTAGACCAATGGGTAACTTTACAGGCGGTAGTTGATTATGGTGGTTTTGCTCAAGCTGCTGAAATTTTGCATAGGACGCAATCATCAATTAGTTATACCATCAGTAAATTAGAGCAAACATTGGAAATTGAAATATTTTTTTTAGAAAAACGCCGTGCAGTATTAACTAAACAAGGAGAACAATTATTAGCGTTATCGAGAGAGGTAATAGATAAAGCTATTTCACTAGAAGAGGTTGCTAAGTCATTCAACCATGAACGAAATAATAAAATAAATATTGTTATAGATTCCCTATACCAAAGTGATGAAATACTCGAAAAAGTTGGCGTTCTAAGCCGCTACAGAAAAGGCTATCATCTTGATTTTCATCAGCTTTCACTAGCCAAGTCAGATATATTTACACTTGAAAATTATGATTTACTAATTACTCATCATTACATTGAATCGTTAAACCCCATATTTCTTGAACAAGTTGAAGCTATATTTGTAACCCATCCAAATCATGAACTCCAACATTGCGTAGTTGATAATGTATTGGAATTAATGAAAAAAATGACGTTAATTTCGTTGGGGACTACAGATATAGATAGGGCAAGAAGCATTCAAACCATCCATGTTTCTAATGTGGCATTAGCTATTAAATTAACTGAAAACTCCCTCGGGTATTTATGGTTACCTAAAAATTTAATCCAGAAAGAATTGAATAATAACTCATTAAGAGAGCTAAAAACACCAAATAAAAAATCATTCTATAGTTTTTATATGTATGTTAATAAAAACTCGATGGCGAATGAAATTTTAAAATATTATCTAATTGATGATGAAAAAGGTAAATGAATGCTGGAGATAAATATAAATATTTTAGATGTAATTTAAAAAGATTCAATGTATCCATGTGTTAACTTAATTAAAAGTAAATGATATATTTTCCTCGCTCACCAGAGTGAGTAAGCTATTTATTCATAAAGCAATGATTAATTATTAAAGAACTATATTATAGGAACTATTATGAGTATTCTAAAAAAATCCCTAACAGTAATAGGGATTGCTTTAGCTGTTACATCTGCGCCAATTGTATTTGCTTCAGGTACAATTAACTTTACTGGGGAAATAACTGACATAGCTTGTACAGTTGATAGCAACTCCAAAAATTTAAATGTTGACCTTGGAAAGGTATCTGTAAAGAGTTTAGCCACGCAAGGTGAAGTGGCAGGTTTAAAAGATTTCACGATTAAACTTGTAGATTGTCCAGCAAATTCCAAAGTAACTGTACAATTTAGTGGTACACGTGATACTTCAGACCGTGATATTCTTGCCATTAACCAAGCTGCTGGTGTTGCAAATAATGTTGGTATAGCCTTATTTGAAAAAGATGCAACAACACAAATAAAATTATTTGAAAATTCAAAACAGGTTGAACTCAATGGTTCAACAGTAGATTTAGATTACGTTGCTCGCTATAAAGCGACAGGCGTAGCCACTGCGGGTCCTGTTAATAGCAGTGCAGTATATAGCATTCAATACCATTAATTACTGGAGGGTGACAATGTTTGCCCTCCTTCTAGCATCAATATCATGGTTATTTTTATGAGAAAAATATTTTTTTCAATCTGTATATGTTTACTTTCTATTTCTAATATCTCTAAAGCATCAGGCATTAGTGTCGGTGGAACACGTTTTGTCTATGAAGAAAATAAACGTGAAATTGATATTCCGATTTTTAATAGCGATAAAGAAAAGCCTTTTTTAATTCAAAGCTGGGTTTCTCTCTTTGAAGGTGAGGGGAAAGCGCCATTTATTGCGACTCCACCATTATTTCGCATTGAACCAAATACACATGGTTCAGCTAGGATTTCATACATAGGTGAATCTATTGGCTCAAATATAGAGAAAATTTATTTACTGAATATTAAATCAATACCACCGAAAGATGATAGTATTGAAAATGAATTACAGATAATTATAAACTCACAATTTAAACTATTTTTAAGGCCGAAAGATATAGCGTCTTTTGATTTTGAGAAGGTTTTTTTAGTTGAGAAGTCAGATGGAATTATGATTGATAACCGAACCCCATACCATTTGTCAATAAAAAATATAATTGCTAATGGTGAGATTGTTGATGGCGCCAGATTAATATATCCATTTAAAAATGATTATATTCTTAAGAAAAAAATGAGTAAGGGTAATTCAATAGTTGTTGAGTTTATTAATGACTATGGTGCTCTCATAGAGAAAAAACTAATTAAAAGTATCTAAAATGTCAGCTTTCCGTATCAAGAGTAGGCTTATCTATACTGAAGTTTTCACTGCGGTCAGTATTATATTATATGCAAACAATATAATTGCTGAGGATATATTTGATATTAATGCGATTAATACTGGAATTGAAAATCAAATTGCTGATGTGAATAGTTTAGGCTATCTATCTTCTGCAGGAGGACAATTACCTGGTGATTATTTTGTTGATATTTACATCAATGATAAACTGGTTGATAATAAAACAATTACATTTGTATTTGATAATAAAACTAAAAAATTACGTCCTGAGATAACAAAAAAAATGTTGTTAGAATGGGGTGTGAAAAATTCTGCGAGTGAAAGGTTTTCATCAAGTGGAGAAAATGAATATTTAAGAAATATAGAACAAGTTATTCCTAGTGCTAACTATCATTACAAATTTGAAATGAAAAAATTGCAAATAAGTATTCCACAAATTGGACTAAAAAAGACAAGTCGGGGTTACGTTGAAATAAACGAATGGGACGATGGAATTAATGCAGTATTTGCTAATTACACAGCAAGGTTTAATCAGTATTGGTATCAAGATAGAGACAACAGAGATAACTTATTTTTAGGATTAAGAAGTGGTATCAATATAAATGCTTGGCGTTTACGTAACTATAGTACATATAAAAAAATAAAAAATGAAAAAAATTGGAATCATTTACAAACTTATATAGAACGTGATATTAGACGTTTAAATAGTCGATTAACCATAGGGGAAACATCTTCAGATAACGGTGTGATGGAAAGTAACCCTTATCGTGGGGTGAGATTAGCATCTGATGAAAGTATGCTGCCTCAAAGTGAAAGAGGCTTTGCACCAACAGTGAAGGGTATTGCTCAATCAAATGCGATTGTCACGATCAGACAAAATAGTCATATAATTTATCAAACAACAGTACCGCCGGGCGAATTTTCGATTAATGATTTATATCCAACGTCATTCAGTGGTGACCTTGACGTCACTATAGAAGAAACTAATGGGATAGTCAGGTCGTTTATTCAGCCATTTTCAGCAGCACCGATGATGCAAAGAGCAGGCGCGTTAAAATATAGTGTGGATATTGGTAAATATAATGTTGATAGTGCACGGCGTAAGCCTAATTTTACACAAGTATCAGCAGCTTATGGGTTACCATGCAATTTATCTGTTTATGGCGGTTTTTTAGTTTCTCAAGACTATCAAGCATACACAATAGGTACCGGAGTCAATTTGGGTAATATGGGGGCAATATCGACAGATATTACACAAGCATCGACAAAATTGATTGATAAAAATAAGGTAGAAGGGCAATCGTATCGGGTTCAATATTCGAAATATATTTCTGATACAGGAACTTCTTTTTCTTTAGCCGCATACCGTTATTCAACGAGGAATTATTATGATTTTTCTGATTCGAATAATTATTTTTATCATATAGGGCGAAAAAAACAACAGTTTCAGGCGTCAGTTTCTCAATCATTTAATGGAATAGGTTATTTATCGGTGAATGGTTATCAGCAATATTATTGGGATAAACATGGTTCTGATACAAATTTAACTGTGAGTTTTAGCTCTAATTATAATTCGATGAATTACAGTATTGCTTATTCTTATACTAAACAAGAATACTCAAAAACAAATAATCAAATGATGTCATTGAATTTAAATATTCCTTTTTATTTAGGAAGAAATAATAATTGGGCCAATTATAGTTATAACACCAGTAAAAATGGTGACTCTATTAGTTCATTAAGCTTTAATGGTACGCAGTTAGAAGATAACAATTTACAATATGACCTAACACAGCGTTATAACCATAATCGTGATGAATACAGCAACTCGGTCAGTACAAACTATATCGTTTCATCGGGGGAATACAGCGCAGGTTATAACAATGATCCTAAATATCACTCTATCGACCTTGGTGCTACAGGGGCGCTATTATTGCATTCTGGTGGAATAACGACCTCACGTACGATATATGATTCAGCAGTACTCATAAAGGCAGAAAATATTGATAATTTAAAAGTAAATAATGCACAGTCACTTTATACGAATTCGTCAGGTTTTGCAGTAATTCCTACTGTTACTCGCTATGAACGAAATAAAATTAGTGTCGATACTGCAACACTAAGTGGTCACAATGATATTGCTATCAATACAGCGACAGTTGTGCCTACCAAAGGCGCAATTGTATTAGCCAATTTTCAAGCAAAACGTGGCGCTAGAGTACTATTAAAACTGGAACATGCAAACAAACCGATTGCATTTGGTACACAAGTTTCTGTTATAGAAAATGAAAAGCACGTGACAGGAGGTATTGTTGCAAATGGTGGCGAAGTTTATTTAAGTGGCGTCCCAGAGAAAAGTGTCATCATTGTGAAATGGGGGAATAACCATAATCAGCAGTGTAAAGTTCCACTTTTACTTTCATTAAAAAATGAAAAAATTCAGATTATAGAACGAACTTGTGAATAGGAGTCGTCATGAAGAATTTAGGATTAAAAATCGGCATTTCGTTACTTTTATATTTATATTCACAATTCGGAATTGCAGAATTTAGAGCTGAATTTACCAATCAAACTGTTTATTCGAATAAAACACTTTATGTCTCACGGACATCACCTGTCGGTACATTCATTGGTTCTGTTGATTTAGGAGCCCATTCACCATGGGTGTGGTGGAATGTGACAGGTAATACAGAAGTTGGAATATATTTATTAAGAGGATTAGGAAGCTCAAGGTATATTTCTGGTGTAGGTTCTGTCAGAGAAGTGGATAGCTCAGGTGTGGGTTATGCTTTACATGGTACAGTATTAAGCCCTTGTTCTGGTTCTGCGTATGTAGATGGAGTAAACACGAAAGATGGAAATATGAGTAATAGGGTAATCTGTGGGTCTAATGCATCTTCAGCGTTGTATGCGGTAAAGCTAAGGGCGGATTTTTATAAACTGAGTAATTATGTTAAAAGCCAAACTTTACCAACAACTAATGCTGCAATGCTAATTTTATTTCATAATGGTTTTATTACTACAGATTTATATGGCAAAGGTGAACCAATAGTCAATATGGGGCCAATTAATATTATTTCGAGTGGTTGCGAGGTTAAAAATAAGTCAATAGATATACTCTTCGGTAAAGTCAGCAAATCGTCATTTACGGGTGTTGGCTCAACGAGTCCAGAGAGTAAGCAAAATATTCAAATTCAATTAGATTGTGACCCGATATCACCCATAAAAATGACGTTTATTGGAACTCAAGATACAAGCCAAACACCAGGGACAATCGCACTGAATAATTTAACTGATGAAAATACAGCGAAGGGTTATGGGATCCAAATAAAATACAACGGCCTACCAATAAAGCTTAATCAGTTAATGCCTATCGTTGAAAATAATAATGCAGGTCAATATAACATTCCTTTAGAAGCCGCTTATATTCAAACACACACAGCAACAAAGGCCGGAAAGGCAAACGGTACGTTGCAATTTAATTTACAATACCATTAAGTTCAACTCGCTCGACATGTCGCATCAGCGTAATGAAGAGCTTAACTTTTTTGCATAACTTTTTTTTTAACCATTATTTTGCGCTTTATCTTAACTCATCAATAACCTGAGGTAGGTTATAATTAGCTTTTTCAATAACTAAGTTGGGGAAGACTATGGCATTTGATCGTATGGATTGGCACTACGGTGGTGATTATCCTGCAGAACTACCTACTGTGAATGGAGGCACCCATATTGGCTTTTATTTAACATGGATAATTCATAATGATTTAATCGGAGAATTTCATGTTGAGGAATCAGCGGAAGAGCTGGAATTAGTTAAAACTCGAAAGCTCGATGGACGTGAATTTTTGATAACAATGTGTGATGAAAAATTTATAGATGAAGATTTAAGTGATGAAGGTAACGCTTTTACTCAGTTCTATTATGCAGCGGAAGAAAAGGGTTACTTTGAAGATTATGAGCGTGTTCTTAAAGGTAATTTACCGACAACTTACCATATAGAAAATTCATGGGAAAATTACGATAAAATTGCACTTGTGATTAGTGAAGCATATACCAAATGGAAACAAGCTCAAGGTTAGATAGAGTATCAATATACAAGAAAGCCCCCACCCATAGGCGAGGGCTAAAAGATTATTCAACTTCTAGAATACGGCAAGTGTTCGTACTACCGACAGTACCCATTAAGTCACCTTGGGTGACAAGCACCACGTCGCCACTCATTAAATAGCCGTTATCACGCAAACGCGTCACGGCCTCGTTGGCAGCCGCAATACCATCTGTGTGGGTACTACAGAAAACGGGAGTAACACCACGATAGAGGGAACATTGGTTAAGCGTTTTTTCATGGCGAGACATTGCAAAAATCGGTAAGCCAGAGCTGATCCGAGACATCATACGAGCAGTACGACCAGACTCAGTCATTGCAATGATAGCTTTAACCCCTTTAAGGTGGTTAGCCGCATACATTGTTGACATGGCAATCGCTTCTTCTGGGCTACTAAACTCTGCCTCTAAACGGTGTTTAGATACATTCAGGCCAGGCATTTTTTCTGCGCCAAAACAAACTTGAGCCATCGCAGCGACAGTTTCTGCGGGGTACTGGCCTGCAGCTGTTTCAGCGGAAAGCATAACGGCATCAGTACCATCCAACACCGCGTTCGCAACGTCCATAACTTCGGCTCGCGTTGGCATTGGATTAGTGATCATTGATTCCATCATTTGTGTTGCGGTTATAACAACACGATTTAATTGGCGAGAACGGCGGATCAGTTTTTTCTGGACAGCGACTAATTCTGGGTCGCCAATTTCTACACCGAGGTCACCACGAGCAACCATAACAACATCAGAGGCAAGGATAACTTCATCCATGACTTGATCATTGGCTACGGCTTCTGCTCGTTCTACTTTAGCAACAATTTGGCACTCACAACCGGCATCGCGAGCCAAACGGCGTGCATAATCTAAATCTTCACCTGAACGAGGGAATGAAACGGCTAAATAGTCAACATTAATTTTTGCTGCGGTTTTTATATCTTCTTTGTCTTTATCTGTTAATGCCTCAGCAGAAAGGCCACCACCGAGCTTATTAATACCTTTATTGTTAGATAATTGACCGCCAACAGTAACTTCTGTAAATACTTGTAACCCTTTGACTTCGAGGACTTTTAATTGAACTCGCCCATCATCAAGAAGTAAAATATCGCCTGGAACCACATCAGCAGGTAAACCTTTATAGTCGATACCCACTTTATCTTGGCAGCCTTCACCTTTGCCTAAGTTGGCATCAAGAATGAATTTATCACCAATATTTAGGAAAACTTTACCATCTTTAAACGTGGAAACTCGAATTTTAGGACCTTGTAAATCGCCGAGGATCGCAACATGACGACCTAAACGAGCGGCAATCTCACGTACCTTATTAGCACGTAATTGATGGTCTTCTGGAGTTCCGTGGGAGAAGTTAAGGCGAACAACGTTGGCACCAGCATTGATAATTTTTTCAAGATTATTATCGCGATCGGTTGCTGGACCAAGAGTTGTAACAATTTTAGTTCTTCTAAGCCGTCTAGACATGTATTACTCCGTTGACCTGTAATGGTGTTGATAAAAGAGTGAAACCATTTCACTCCATTTCGAAACCTGTTTACTGCAAATAGGGATGCTGACACGAGCACAGCTATTATATACAGCCAATTTCTTAATGCTATCAGGTCTGCAAAACTATTAAAGCCTGAAAGCAAAGAAAAGCATTAAACCTGCCAATTTATTGTCTTTAGATGCTATCAAACCGCGAATCACGTAATGCTTCTTTGACGCGCTTCAAGTTATCTCTAAATTTTTCGCCTCTTCTTAACGTAAAACCTGTAGTTAATACATCAATTACGGCGAGCTGGGCCATTCTTGATACCATTGGCATATAGATATCCGTATCCTCAGGAACATCAATAATAATAGATAAGGAAGCGGCTAGGGAGAGTGGTGAGTTTTCTGAGGTAATTGCGATGACAGTAGCGTCGTTTTCTCGAGCTAAACGTGCCATGTCAACTAATGCTTTGGTTCTTCCCGTATGGGAAATGAGCACAATAACGTCTCCTTCAGTACTATTGATGCAGCTCATACGCTGCATGACAATATCATCGAAGTATATGACAGGAATATTAAAACGAAAAAATTTATTCATTGCGTCGTGAGCGACGGCCGCGGAAGCACCAAAGCCAAAAAAACTGATTTTCCGAGCTTGAGTTAATAAATCGACAGCACGGTTAATTACCCCAATATCCAGTGTGTGTTTTACATTATCTAACCCGGCCATAGCAGATTCAAATATCTTGTAAGTATAGGTATTTACTGTATCGGTCTCTTCTATATGGCGGTTTATGTAAGGCGTACCAGTGGCTAAATTTTGTGCTAATCGTAATTTAAAATCAGGGAATCCTTTCGTATCCATTTTTCGACAAAATCGGTTTACTGTTGGTTCACTAACATCGGCTAATTGCGCTAGAGTAGCGATGCTGAGATGAATGGCATTTTGTGGCATACTTAGAATGACTTCAGCCACCTTTTTTTCTGATTTACTTAAAAAATCGAGACTTGTTTTCATTTGTTCTAAAATATTCATATAGCAAAAGCGCCTATTTCATCGAAAGGAGAAATTTTTGAGTCATCACGTTATCCTGTTGTTGATTTTAAATTTCTTACTGTGATGCTGTAATAAAGAGTGAAAATATACTATGTATGGTAGGTAAGCTATCTGAATACAGGTGATAGATAGCAGCTTTTTGTGAAACTTTGACCCGTATCTAATTTTCAGATTAGTAAACATCCCACTTATTTTGTTATTTTTTTACGAAAGCTGTCTCCATTCAGTTAAATCGCATCTTTTTAATACACTAAAAATTATTCAGTGTGTAACATAAGATTAAATAGTCAGTGTGTTGTTTTTTTCATCATAAAAACTGTGATCGGTATCATGAACATTTACTGGGCACTAGCAACAGGGTACATTAGCGGAATTAGGGCTAATTTTAACAAAATTACAATAAGGCCTATCCTAGTTAGGCCTTACATTCCGCAAATTGAGGAGAACCAATATGGCGGTACATAATGCTGCTCAAGCTTGTGACTTAATTATTTTTGGCACCAAGGGAGACCTCGCTCGTCGTAAGCTGCTGCCATCGCTTTATCAATTAGAGAAAGCAGGTTACATTCACCCTGATACGCGTATTATTGGCGTTGGCCGTGCTGAATGGAGTCAAGATGATTATGTCCACTTTGTCAAAGAAGCGTTAGAGAAGTTCTTAAAAGAAGATCTCGATTCAGCCTTATGGGAAAAACTGAGCGCGCGCTTGGATTTTTGTAACTTAGACGTTAACCAGACTGAAAGTTTTGTGCGCTTAGCTGAAATGTTAAAACAAGATGCACAACCTGCCATCCATTACTTTGCAATGCCACCGAGTACTTTTGGTGCTATGTGTCAGGGCTTAGGCCATGCTAAATTAAATAAAAAGCCAAATCGTGTTGTCATGGAAAAACCATTGGGAACGGATTTAGCATCGTCACAAGAAATAAATAATGAAGTGGCCAAGTATTTTGATGAAAGCCAAGTCTATCGCATTGACCACTATCTGGGTAAAGAAACCGTTTTAAACTTACTCGCATTGCGTTTTGCAAACTCGTTATTTATCAATAACTGGGATAACCGCACTATCGATCATGTCCAAATCACGGTTGCCGAAGAAGTGGGAATCGAAGGTCGCTGGGGGTATTTCGACCAAGCTGGCCAAATGCGTGATATGGTACAAAATCACTTGTTGCAGATCTTAACGATGATTGCCATGTCGCCACCGGCAGACTTAACCACTGACCGTATTCGTGATGAAAAAGTGAAGGTCTTGCGTTCTTTACGTCGTATTGATCATACCAATGTGCGTGAAAAAGCTGTGCGTGGGCAATATACCTCTGGTTTTGTTCAAGGCAAAAAAGTGCCTGGATATTTAGAAGAAGAGGGTGCAAATAAGCAAAGTATGACCGAGTCATTCGTTGCTTTGCGTGTTGATATTGACGATTGGCGTTGGGCCGGTGTACCTTTCTATTTGCGTACGGGGAAACGCCTACCTGCTAAATGTTCAGAAGTTGTGGTTTATTTTAAAAAACCTGCGCTGAATATTTTCTCTGAAAGTTATAAAGACCTGCCTCAGAATAAATTAACTATTCGTTTGCAGCCTGATGAAGGGATTGATATTGAAATTATGAATAAGGCACCAGGCCTTGATCATAAACACCGTTTACAAACCACTAAACTGGATTTAAGTTTCTCTGAAACTTTCAATCAAACTCACCTTGCTGATGCTTATGAGCGTTTATTACTTGAAGCCATGCGTGGCATTCAAGCATTGTTTGTTCGCCGTGATGAAGTAGAAGAAGCATGGAAATTTGTTGATTCTATTATCGATGCATGGGCAATGGACAATGAAGCGCCTAAGCCATATCAAGCAGGAACTTGGGGGCCGATTGCATCTGTCGCGATGATTGCACGTGATGGCCGCTCATGGAATGAGTTTGAATAATATTATCAACACATAAAATATTATTTAGCGTATCGATTTAAATGGCGGGATGACCCGCCATTTTTCTATGTTTACGATATTTTTATCTTTATTACATAGTGAACTAAAGGATCAGTTCACTACGTCCTGTCGCTGCCATATGAATAATTGCTTGTTCGATGCGTAAACATGCCATTTTAGCGGCATCAGGAACGGATAGCCCCGCTAATAACTGGGCGGTGAGTTCTGCACCAAATAAATCCCCCGTTCCTTTTGGAGTGACAGGGTAACGTTTATGGCGGATCACGGCCACGTTATCTTTGGTAACACAAACCACTTCAATATTATCGTCATCAGGCTGGAAAGCGCTCGTGATGATTACCCACTGTGTATTTCCCTGCAATAAGCTACGGGCTGCGGCGGTGGCATCATCCAAGTTGTTGACTTGTTTACCACTTAAAGTCATGAGTTCGAACTTGTTTGGAATAATCCCTGTGGCTAAAGGAATAACTTTATCACGGTAAACTTCGGCAATTTCGGGTGGAATATAAAAACCACTATCTTCATCACCCATGACAGGGTCAACAATAACTGGTAGTGCTGTTCGTTCTTTACGGACTAGAGTTAACCAGTTAGCTAAGTCTTGGGCTTTCTCTGGGGAGCCTAGATAGCCAGTCAAAATAGCTCTCACTGAATCTAAGCTACCACGTTCAACAAAGCCGTTTAAATAACCACGAAACCATTCTCCAGGTAACTCACCGCCATAGCAAGTTGCATAATGAGGCGTATTGCTAAGTACAACAGTCGGTACTGCTGCAACACGTAAACCTTGTTTTGTTAGCGCGGGGACGGCAATGCTATTTCCAACACTGCCATAAATAACTTGTGACTGAATGGATACAACATCATAAGGCAGTGGCGTGGCATCTGCGGCATTTTGGAAACTATTGGAGGTAAGGCTAAAGGTGTTCATGGCTCTCTCTTCGGCATGTTGCAATCATATAGCTACTATAAGAAGCTTGTTCAATCAGGTTGTCAATGTTAAAAATCGAATAGAATATCTAAGGCGTGATGAGAGTATAAAAAGTGGTAAAAAGCGATTTTTTTATAAAATAATTCCACTGAAAAGTTTATTATTGACGCTTGCTTATTCGTGTAATAGCAGATAAACCAAGGGTTAATTAGTATATTGATGAATAATTATGCATATTTCTATTCAATATAAAAAATGTTTATATTCATTGACTTAATAAAATTGGCATGCTAAAAACAAGCTGAAATTAACTATCAACATGAGGGTTCGGAGTAAATTGGGTGGATGTCTACCTGATGAAAAGAATAAGATATCATGCTTAGCTCAACTAGCGGCAAGATCAGCAAGTCCCAAAAAAGAACGACACACAGGCTTTTCCTTTCAGCTATCCTTTCCAGTGAACACTACTGGTGTGGTGCATTATAGCGTCTCTCTCGATTATTCATTTCGCTGAATAAACTCAGCAACACGTTGTTATTTATTTGAATTTTCAACAACCGCTCAATAGTAATCTGTATATGCTGTCTGTACAAAAAACAGGCTATTACGCGGCTGTACATAGAGAGATATTATAATGATTTACTGGATATTTTTAGTATTAGCTATCATAACCGAAGTTATCGGTACCCTATCAATGAAACATGCGAGTGTAAGTGGTGATTTCACTGGTATGGTGGTGATGTATGTCATGATAGCAACATCGTACATTTTACTTGCTATTGCAGTTAAAAAAGTGGCATTAGGTGTCGCCTATGCACTATGGGAAGGTATCGGTATCCTTTTTATCACAACATTTAGTGTCATGTGGTTTGGAGAAACGCTGTCGCCAATGAAAATCGGTGGATTAGTATTACTGATCACCGGTATTGGGCTGATTAAATCAGGCACCAAAAAGGTCACTGTTCGTCAATCTGCACAGAAAGTAAAACAAGTTACACAAAACGCGGTCAATGCAGCCAAAACAAATGCTTTAGTTGGACGCGAAGCTAAGTCGGAGGCGTAATATGGCCAGTCATTTTGAATGGTGGCATGCTGCGTTTTTGATCCTAGCAGTCATATTAGAAATCGCCGCTAACATTTTGTTAAAAATGTCTAATGGGTTTAAACGATATTGGATTGGTATTCTTTCACTAGTTGCGGTACTCGGCGCCTTCAGTGCTCTAGCGCAAGCAGTAAAAGGAATCGAACTTTCAATTGCTTATGCATTATGGGGAGCATTCGGGATTATCGCGACAGTAGCAGCAGGTTGGATACTTTTTAATCAACGGTTAAATTATAAAGGTTGGGGGGGAATTGTGTTATTGCTACTAGGCATGGTTCTCATCAAGATGTCGTAATGCTCGTCATATTTTGCACTGTTGCGTTGTTGGCTGCATTCGTTAACTCTAGTCACATATTTATGTAATTGGTTATATTCTCAAATTATAGCTATTCAAAATAAAATGGGCGCTCATAACTGGCGCCCATTTTCATTAAGTTAAAATGTGCCTAGTTAATCAATTGCAGCAACAACCTTAATTTCAACTTTATATTCAGGTTTCATCAGTAATGCTTGGACAGTACAACGGACAGGCGCACTTCCAGCAACAACCCATGCATCCCATGCTTGGTTCATACCTGCAAAATCGGCTTTATCAGCGAGAAAAATAGTCGCATCAAGGATTTTACTTTTGTCTGAGCCAACACGCTCAAGCATGACATCAATCGCTGCAAGCGTGTTTGCTGTTTGGGCAACAATGTCAGCATCAAGGTTTTCAGGAACACTGGTGTAGTAAATTACATTATTGTGAATAACAGCTTCAGACCAACGATTATCTGGGTCAATGCGTTTGATAGTCATAATTATTCCTTATTATACATGTAGCTCAAGAATAACAGCTTGTAGGCGGGATGAAAATCAGTTGTTCAACGAAACAATAATTACCTCAGCAGGGTTAATAAACTCATGGTAAAGTGTGTGCCCTCATTATCACTCACAAATAGGTCTTGTAGTGCACGACGATTTTTCTGCAGATGGCTTTTTAGCTAGAACAATTCCCGGTTTCCAGCCTCGAGAAGCACAAGTTACTATGTCAAACGCAGTAACTGAGTCGATTGAGCAGCAGCATGTGCTGGTGGCGGAAGCCGGCACTGGAACAGGAAAAACTTATGCATATTTAGTTCCTGCATTACGCAGTGGAAAAAAAGTTATTGTTTCAACGGGCTCAAAGGCCTTACAAGATCAGCTGTATCACCGGGACTTACCAACAATTATTGAGGCCATGAATTACACTGGGCGGGCAGCCTTGTTAAAGGGGCGCTCAAATTATTTATGTCTAGAGCGATTAGACCAACAATCCCTCGGTGGTGGTAGTCTTGAGCCGGAAATATTGTCTGCTGTTGTGAGGCTACGCAGTTGGTCCATTGAATCTGAGCTAGGTGATACAAGTACTTGCCATGATATCGCTGAAGATAGCCCGGTTTGGCCGTTGGTAACCAGCACGAATGACAATTGTCTTGGCAGTGATTGCCCGCGTTATCAAGATTGTTTTGTTTTAAAAGCACGACGCAAAGCTTTAGAAGCGGATATTGTTGTTGTAAATCACCATTTATTTATGGCTGATAGAGTGGTAAAAGACACGGGGTTTGGCGAGTTAATCCCCCAAGCAGAAGTCATGATTTTTGATGAAGCGCACCAAATCCCGGATATAGCCAGCCAATATTTTGGCCAGCAACTGAGTAGTCGCCAATTGCTGGATCTAGCGCGCGATATGATTATGACCTATCGAACAGAGCTAAAAGACCAAGTTCAGCTGCAAAAAAGTGCCGATAGACTCACGCAAAGCACGTTAGACTTTCGGCTCAATTTGGGTGAAAACAGTTTTCGTGGCAATCTACGTGACTTACTGAAACGTCCTGAAGTACAAAGGGCGTTGACGCTCCTTGATGATTCTCTTGAACTTTGTTACGAAGTGATCAAAACCACGTTAGGTCGCTCACAGAGCTTAGACTCTATTTTTGAGCGCGTCACAATATACCGAAATCGTTTAAACCGTTTAAAAGATGTGACAATTGCGGGTTACAGCTATTGGTTTGAAAGTTATGGTCGCCATTTTTTATTGGCACTAACCCCCTTAACGGTTGCAGATAAATTCAGTGAAATGATTGCAAGTACGCCGGCCAGTTGGGTATTTACATCAGCGACGTTGTCAGTAAATGAGAAACTAAGCCATTTCACTGACCGTTTAGGTTTAGTTACTGCAAAAACGTTATTATTAGCCAGTCCATTTGATTATCAAAGCCAAACTTTATTATGCGTTCCCCGTTTTTTACCCGAACCCAATCAACGAGGTTTAGCACAAAAATTGGCAACAATGCTACGACCTATGATTGAAAAAAATCAGGGGCGCTGCTTCTTTTTATGTACCTCACATCTGATGATGCGCGAATTGGCGGAAGAATTTAAATCTTCATTGACATTGCCGGTCTTAATGCAGGGGGAAAGTAGTAAAAATAAACTATTGTCTCAGTT
This sequence comes from Providencia sp. PROV032, assembly GCF_028484875.1. Lineage (NCBI taxonomy): Bacteria > Pseudomonadati > Pseudomonadota > Gammaproteobacteria > Enterobacterales > Morganellaceae > Providencia > Providencia sp. PROV032. The sequence continues at coordinate 164,688 of NZ_JAMPSX010000006.1, read as the reverse complement.
TATTTCAGCGGGGAATGCCGTGTTAGTCGCGACGAGTAGTTTCTGGGAAGGGGTTGATGTGCGAGGGGATGAACTCACTTGTGTCATTATCGATAAACTCCCATTTACGGCCCCAGATGACCCATTATTAAGAGCCCGCATCGAAGATTGTGAATTACGAGGTGGAGATCCTTTCTCTGATGTCCAATTACCCGATGCCGTTATTACTTTAAAGCAAGGTGTGGGGCGGTTAATTCGTGATACCAGTGACTATGGTGTCATCGTTATCTGTGATAACCGTTTAGTCACTCGTCCTTATGGTGAGGTTTTTTTACGTAGTCTTCCGCCATCACCGCGGACAAGAAGTATACAAAAAGCAATTGCATTTCTTGAAGAAAAAAGGAAGGAAGCCGATAAAGCAAGCTAAATCCCATCTTGTTTTTCTGCTATTCCTACAGTCGTTTGTGCTAATATAAACGGCATCTTTTAATCAAAAACTATTAATTTGCCGGAGTTTAGGCATGTCGAGTCGTATTCTTGCTGTTGATACAGCAACAGAAGCCTGTTCAGTCGCACTTTGGTGTGATGGTGATATTATTTCGCGTTTTGCTATTTCTCCTCGGGAGCACACACAAAAAGTTTTACCAATGGTTGAGGACGTTCTTGCAGAGGCAGGAATGGGGTTGAGCCAGTTAGATGCATTGGCTTTCGGGCGTGGTCCTGGCAGTTTCACGGGTGTTCGTATTGGTGTTGGGATCGCACAAGGGCTAGCATTAGGGGCTAATTTGCCCATGATTGGCGTCTCCTCTTTGATGACACTTGCTGAGGGCGCTTTTCGTATTGCGGGGCATAAACAGGTGTTAGTGGCTATTGATGCACGTATGTCAGAAATTTATTGTGCTCAATATCAGCGAACAGCTGAAGGTCAATGGTTAGGTGAAGACAGTGAGGCGGTTCTACTTCCCGATGATTTTACAAGTCAATTTACTAAACTTTCAGGGCTGTGGGGTTATGCAGGCACCGGATGGGAAGCTTATCCTTCATTGCTGGATAAAGCGCCAGTTACATTAACTAATAGTCATATTACGCTGCCGGATGCACAAGATATGTTACCTATTGCTGCCCAATTGTGGAAGCTGGGAAAAGTGGTTGCTGTTGAAAATGTCGAACCGACTTATTTACGTAATGAGGTGACATGGAAAAAATTGCCTGGCCGTGAATAAAACACAGAAAGTGAAGTTGAATTGGTTATATCACGCGATATAACCAATAATTCATATTAAACTCATCAAATATTGATTAATAAAAATACAAATCGAATCATTTAATAATTTCAGGTATTATTAGGTAGTAATAGAACTATTATGGCGATTTTTAACATATCGTGTTTTTGTTTGCTAAATGTTATTTAAATCTGTATTACCTGAATTTATAATATAGCTAATCGGAGGTGGTCTATGAATATTGAATTAAACTGCCGTAATGCACTTAAAGGCCTTTTTGTTGCAAGCGTATTAGCACTAACAGGGTGTGTTTCTATACCAGCTTCAATTCAAGGTTCGGTTCCAAACCCAACAGACAACTTAGCATCTGTACAAAATGCACCTGAAATGTATATAGGTCAGGAAGCGCGTTTTGGTGGGAAAGTCCTTGCCGTTGAAAATGAAACTACAAGAACACGTTTAGAAATTGCGGTGATGGCATTAAATAAATATGATGCAGCACCAGAACTTAATGCACCGTCTATTGGGCGCATTTACGCTTACCTAAATGGTTTCCGTGAACCAAGTGATTTTACTAACCGTTATATCACTGTAGTGGGGAAAATCACTGGAGAACAGCAAGGGAAAGTAGGGCAAGTTCCTTATAAATATGTCACGTTAGATGTCACTGGTTTCCAACGCTGGAATGTCGCACAAAGCGTCATGCTCCCTCCGTCTGGCCCTTGGGGTTATGGCTATTACGGTGACCCGTACTTTTATCATCACCCATGGGGTTATGGTTATGGATATGGTTACCCTGGAGGGCCAGTCCCCGTACAAACTTATTTAACGGAATAACGCTTACCATATTTTCTCTAAAGGCCCTGCTTATAACAGGGCCTTTTTATTAGCACAAAAAGAATATCCAAATAAGCGTTAATAGATAAAAGTATGCAATAAAAACATTAAGTAAAATTTAATTCCAATAAAAGTGACTTCGGTTAACGTAATAGGCTAAATCCCTTCTTAAGTGGCTCGATAATCACTCCTAAAATCACGTAACATCATGTATAATTGCGCAATCTTGTACAGATTTACATCTGTTTAACTAATTTAAGACAAACTAGGCGGCTTAGTCCGCCTAGTTTTTTCTTGAAGGAACAAAATTTATTTAGTGATAGACCTCTCAACCTTGACATTGTCTGTTTTTCAAACTGGTACGCTGAGTTAATAATTTGTTAAAAGAGATGTTGAGTATAATAACTTCACTAAATTCAGGAGTAACATTTTGGAAAAAATCTGGCTAAAAAATTACCCTGCGGATGTGCCGGAAGAAATCAATCCTGATAGCTTCGCTTCTCTAGCAGAGTTACTTGAAAATGCGGTCTCTCAATTTGCCGATCAACCTGCATTCATTAACATGGGCGCGGTGATGACTTATCGGAAACTTGAAGAGAGAAGCCGTGCTTTTGCTGCCTACTTACAAAATGGACTTGGCCTTAAAAAAGGGGACCGTGTCGCGTTAATGATGCCAAACCTATTACAATATCCGATAGCCTTGTTTGGGATATTACGAGCAGGTATGGTTGTCGTAAACGTTAACCCACTCTATACCCCGAGAGAATTAGAGCATCAATTAAATGATAGCGGTGCAACCGCGATTGTGATTGTGTCGAATTTTGCGCATACACTGGAAAAAATTGTATTCAATACCAAAGTAAAACACGTCATTTTAACTCGGATGGGTGACCAGCTTTCAAGGCCTAAAGCAACAATTGTTGATTTTGTTGTCAAATATGTAAAACGCTTAGTCCCTAAATATAACTTACCAGACGCCATCTCCTTTCGCCGTGCGATGCATTATGGCTATCGTATGCAATATATTAAACCGAATATCACTGGCGATGACTTGGCCTTTTTGCAATATACGGGTGGAACGACGGGTGTTGCTAAAGGGGCGATGTTAACTCATCGCAACATGTTAGCAAATATAGAGCAGGCAAGAGCCGCTTACGGGCCTGTATTGAAATTTGGCGCCGAATTTGTTGTCACGGCGTTACCGCTGTATCACGTTTTTGCATTGACAGTAAACTGCTTACTGTTTATCACGGTAGGGGGCGTCAATTTATTGATTACCAACCCTAGAGACGTCCCCGATACTGTAAAACAATTAGGACGTTATCCCGTGACTTCAATTACGGGGGTTAACACCTTATTTAATGCATGGCTACATAATGAAGAGTTCAAAAAATTGGATTTTTCACGTTTACGCCTTTCCGTTGGCGGCGGTATGCCTGTGCAAAAAGCCGTTGCAGAAAAATGGCAGAAGCTGACAGGGAAACATTTGCTCGAAGGGTATGGACTAACAGAATGTGCACCACTAGTAACAGGTAATCCTTATACTTTAACCAGTTATAGTGGAAGCATTGGTTTACCTGTTCCGTCTACAGATGTTAAATTTCTTGATGATGAAGGCAATGAAGTTGCTAATGGTGAGCCCGGTGAAATGTGGGTCAAGGGCCCTCAAGTCATGAAAGGCTATTGGAACCGGCCTGACTCCACCGCTGATACGATAGTGGATGGTTGGTTAGCGACAGGGGATATCGCTGAAATAGATAGCGAAGGGTATATCCGCATTGTTGATCGTAAAAAAGATATGATTATCGTTTCGGGCTTTAACGTCTATCCCAATGAAATCGAAGATGTTATTTCTGCACATCCTGATGTTATAGAGTGTGCTGCAATTGGCGTACCAAGTGAAAGTACCGGCGAAGCTGTTAAAGTCTTTGTTGTAACGAAAAATGCGAATTTAACCGGTGATGAGTTAAAAACCTTTTGCCGTCGTTCATTAACCGCGTATAAAGTCCCTAAGATATTTGAATTCCGTGATGAATTACCGAAATCTAATGTGGGTAAAATTCTGCGTAAAGACCTACGTGATGAAGAAAAATTGCAAAGAGAAAAATCACAAGTATGATTGTGGTTTAGTCTTAAACTATGAATAGATGACGCCGGTTTTAGCCGGCGTCATTGTGATGAAAATAAAAAAAGAGAAACTTGTTTTGAATTATCGTTTAGTAACTACAGATAGCGAATTAGCCCAAGTATGCCAAGAGGCGAGTAATGCACCATGGCTCGCTTTGGATACCGAGTTTGTTCGTACCCGAACATATTACCCACAACTAGGGTTGCTACAGCTATATGATGGAAAGCAAGTTTCGTTAATTGACCCATTATTAATGACGGATTTTAGCCCGTTCAAAGCACTTCTAACTAATCCTGAGCAACTTAAATTTTTACATGCGGGGAGTGAAGACCTTGAAGTGTTCATGCATGATTTTGATTGTGTTCCTGAGCCGATGATCGACACGCAAGTTGTGGCGGCATTTTTGGGTTACCCCATTTCTTGTGGCTTTGCGTCATTGGTTGCTGAGCATTTAGGCATTGAACTAGATAAAAGTGAATCACGGACAGACTGGCTCGCGCGCCCACTGAGTGAAAAACAATGTGATTATGCCGCTGCTGATGTGCTGTATTTACTACCATTAGCTGAAGTTTTGATGGAAAAAGTGACTGAAGCGGGCTATTTGGAAGATGCTAAAGATGAGTGTCAACGTGTTGTGGCTCGTCGGCAAAAAGCCTTAAAGCCAGAAAAAGCGTACATGAATATTCATAATGCATGGCAGCTACGTGATGAACAGCTGGCTTGTTTGCAATTATTAGCCCAATGGCGTTTAAACCAAGCTAAAGCCCGCGATATGGCAGTTAACTTTGTGGTAAAAGAAGAGCACCTGTGGAAGGTGGCCCGTTATCTACCGGGTTCGCTCGGTGAACTCGATGCGCTTGGTTTAACGGGGCAAGAAATTCGTTGCCATGGTAAGCGCTTATTATCAATTGTCGAACAAGCTAAACAACTCGATGAGAGCCAATACCCAGCTCCTGTGTCGAATATTACTGAACAGAGCCAATACAAAAGCGTATTTAAAGAAATTAAAGCGGTGGTCAAGGATATTGCTGAAAATGAAAAGTTTAATGCAGAACTATTGGCTTCTAGGCGGCAAATCAACCAGTTATTGTCTATTCATTGGGGGCTAAAATCGTCTACAACGCCACCTGAGCTATTGGCGGGCTGGAGAGGGCGGTTACTTGCAGAGCCCATCACAAAGTTATTAGCGAACATATAATGTATTCAGGTACAAGAAGAGTGCTTCTTGTACCTAATTTAAATATCTGAGTCTATTTTATTTATCTTTATCTCCATTATTCATTCAATAAGCTTATAAAAACATATATCTTATTTGTTTTTAAATATGTTTATTTGTTTTTAATTAAAAGCTGTAATTAGTCTTAAAAATTAAACTAATTCTTAATATAAAAAGTAATAAATAAAATCACTTATTACAGGGTTTTTAATTAACCAATTAAAAAATAAAAGGTTATTTTATTTTTATGGTCTAATAATAAAAAATTGAATTATATTTCTCTCATTTGTAAATAAAAATCATTTGCATATACTCAATATCGAACATTAAAGGAAAGAATAATCTTTTATTTAATGTGTTTCTTTAATAAACCAACCTAATTCAAACTTCTATTTAAGAGGATGAATAAATGAAAAAATTATCACTAATTACAGTCGCAGTATCTTTGTCTATATTTTCTGTTGGTGTTATGGCAGAAACGGAATCAGCGCAAAGCTTAAGTTACGATCTTGACCTAACAAATATTATTGTTGGTAAAACTCAATCAACCATGGGGCCACACGGTGGTAGTATTGGCGCACCGGGTATCGGTTATCGCTTTATGAGAAATGGAAAGACAATTTCGTTCTCTGGTTTAAAAAACTTAGTCACGCAAAAACCTGACAACGTGTATGTTTTGGAAAGTGGTGGTAGCCCGCACGGTGGAATGGGTAAGTTCCAATTTAGCCAGGTTGCAGATGCCGAGGTATATTTCGGTGATTGGTCACAAACTGGGGAAGCCGATGACGCAATGCACACGGTTTATTTCTCCGGTGAGAATGCAACGACAGAAGTGCCAACCAGTGGCCAAGCGACTTATACTATAGCGGGTATTAACCAATTTGCAGGTGAAGCAAAACAGACGGGTTGGTTTAATGCTGATTTTACAGATAAATCATATACAGGTTCATTAGAAGGAACGAATAGCCACTCCATGGCAGGGGATATTAAAGAAGACGGTAAATTTAGCGGTACTGCCATTGCCAATGGAACACACCATGGTAACAGTATGGGGCAACTCTTTGGTGATAATGCTGAACACGTGGCGGGTATTCTCTCTTATGTGGATAACCGTGAGTTAGATACGGCATTTGGTGGCCAGAAAGACGAATAATTACTGAACATGTAATTAGCTAAAAACAGTAGGCAAAAGTGATTTTGTCTACTGTTTTATTTTTGTCATTAAAATGGTAGCCTAATCATGTTAATTTTTAATAAAAAAACCTATTTTATATATTTGAGTTTATTATTACTTTTCTCTCTCCCTCTCCCTTCGGTATTGTCAGCTCAAGAGTTAAAAAGAGAGGTTATTGGTGATTTAAAGGATGTTAGTAACAAAAAATATCAATTGGAAATAAATAATGTTAAATATAGTGAAAAAAATATCGACGAACTTGGTTTTATTCTTTATGATCTCATTCAGAAAAAGGATTTCGATGAAATAAATGGAATTATTGATAATTACGTTAACCACAAAGACCACGATAAAGGATTGGTTAAATACATTCATTCTGAGAAGGCAATGTTAAATAAACAGTATGATTTAGCAATTAGCCTATATAATGAAATTTTGATTCACAAGCCTAATATGTTGTTGGTTGAGTTAAAACTTGCACAAGCACTGATTTATGTTAAGCATTATGAATCAGCATTGTCAATATATCAAAGTATAAAAACAAGATATAAAGGAAGAATATCAATTCGATTAACTGAATTTATTAAAAGTAAAATAATAGATTTAGAAAATAAAAATCATTGGCAAGGTACAATTAAGCTAGGTTCAAGTTATGATTTTAATTTAAATGAAGCATCAAATAACCGAGAGATGTACTGTTTTCGAAGTAAATGTATGAATAGTAGTAACCAGTCTATCGCTGGTGGAAAGTGGCATTATTATACTAGCTTATCAAAGCGTTTTCCTCTAGTAGGAAACAACTCAGCAGTACTGTCGTTAGGTATGGTTGGGGTGGAGCCAATGAAAACAGTCACGGTCAGAAAAACAAATATATATGTTACTGGGGGGTATCAATTCGATAATGCGAATACAACGTTCCATATACAGCCCACCCTTGAGGCTAAGTGGCACGATAACCTATACTATAATTTAAGTCTAGGAGGAAAAATAGCGACAGAATACACGTTAAATCATCGGGTAACCTTGTTAGGTAATATTGAATATAAAAATAAAACTTACCCTTATAAGTATAGTTTTAATAACGGCGATAAATGGGTTTATTCAGTTACTGGTACCTATTTAATAAACCCTCGATTAATGGTTTTTGGCAGTTTTTATGGAGCCAACAGGAAAAAACAATACGATAGTGATAGCTATGCACAATATGGGGTTAGAGCTGGTTTTTTAAAAGTAACCGAACTGTGTGACCTACTTATTGCAATAGGTTATAAGCAAACAAACTTTAAACGGTTTGATGCATTTTTGAATGTAAAAAGAAAAGATCATAATGGGTATTTAAATAGCCAATTAACGTTTGATAAAAATAAAATATTAACTTTTACACCTTCTATTTATTTTAATAGCCAAGTGAATAAGAGTACGGCAGATATTATTTATTCTTTTAAGCAAAGTGAAGTCGGTGTCAATTTCACCAAGAAATTTTAATTTTCACCGGAACAGATAATGAAAATCAAAACAGTGATAGCCATTAATATCGCGACAGGGTTATCTATTGGTAGTATTGCAAATTTAGTCTATGGACAACAAAGTGCAAATATTGGCTCTATTGTAGTTAATGATAAAGCAACAACTATCAAAGAGCGTGATAGAAAAGGGGCGGATGACCAATATGATAAAGACGAATCAAATATTTATATTAGTAAAGAAGAAATTGATCGTTATAAAGGCACTAACCCCGCAGACACCATTAACCATGCAGTAGGGGTATATAGTGGTGACGCCCGTAATAGCGGGGCAATAGACCCCAATGTACGAGGGATTCAGGGGCAAGGGCGTGTCCCGGTGACTGTAGATGGTACAGAGCAAGCTATCACTGTTTGGCGTGGTTATAATGGCGCGAATAATCGTAACTATATCGACCCGAATATGATTAGTAGCATTAAGGTAATGAAAAGTGCAACACTAGACCGCAATGTGCGTACATCGACGGGGGGAGGAGTTGCTATAACAACGCTAGGCATTGATGACGTTGTGGATAAATATGAAAAATTTGGTTTTGATATTAAATTAGAAACATCGAGTAACTCGACAAAACCGAGGGTTAATCAATTAAGCCACGGTATAGATTACCGTGATGATAAGCGGCTATTGAATACGTTAGACATGCAGAAGTTTCGTGGGATTTATTTTAAAGATCACGAAATGCTTGTTGATCCTCGTAGTAAAGGTAATGCTAATTTTTTTAATCTGCAAGATAACGCAGCGCGTATTGCCGTTGGGACACGGCAAGAAAAGTTTGATTTGATGCTAGCATACAGCTATCGCAACCAAGGTAATTATTTTGCTGGGCGCCGAGGGGCGGGTAAATTTTATGACGACATCATTACTTATGACCCTAATAACCCAAATAAAGCGATAGACCCATATATGCCTTTCGTAGCTAGGATTTATGGGCCAAATAAAGAGGTGGCGAATACATCAAATGAAATGTCGACATGGTTAGCTAAATTAAATTTAATGCTACCTAATTCACAGGACTTATCCCTTGGTTATATGCATACATCAAGTCATTATGGCGAAATCATGCCATCGCAAATTCGTTATCATGATTTAGAGGGAAAAATTCCACAATGGCCTTTAGCTAACTTGGCGTTAAATACTTTTTACGCCAATTATTCGTTCAAACCTGAGTCCATTGGTTGGATTGACTTTCGATTAGGCTATTGGTTGACAAAAACTAATTTAAACTCAAATACCGCAGGTGGCCAACCTAGGGAACCAGTGGAAAGGGATTGGAATTATGAATTTGGTCGAGATAAAAATGTAGCTAAAAATCCTGCTATCAATGGCACCTTAGTTGATGGGATTAAATTAAACCAACTAAACGATCGCTATGGTGTTTCATTATCCAATAAATTTCAAATTACACCTGAATTTAAAGTGACTTTAATGGGAAGCTTAATTGATGAAACTATTGGTAGCCGTGAAGATATCTTTAATTCGGATTCTAGCCCAAAGGGTAACATGTTCCGAGCTATCCCAAGGGAAGGTAAGCGTCAAGAATATAATGGGACTATTCGCTTTGATTGGCAGCCTACTGATTGGTTAAGTCTGAATGCAGGGGCTCAATATATTAGCTACTGGTCAAGAGATTTATTAAAAGAGAGGCGCATTGCGGCTAAAGATATAAATTATGCACCTTATAGCCATATAACGGCGAGAAATTTCCTATTATCCCGTTTATTAAGCGCTGAAGAATATCAAACAATAAAACAGTATATTGATGATAAAGGGAATACATATAATGATATAAAAGAAAAAAAACATGAGAGAAGAATTTTTATCGAGCAAGCATTAAAAATGAAAAAGGATTCGTTACGTGATGTTGGATTAATAGGGAAAAAGTTAGAATTTAGAATCACAGAAGTTAACCATATAGTGAAATGGAAAGTGGATGAAAATAACCGATTTACAGCCAAAAATAATCCATTTTATAATGGAGAGGTTGATTTAAAAGAAGAAAAAATAGACCCTGTCACCGGTTTAAAAGCCAAAAGATATCTCGTTGACCGCGATATTAATAACACTCAAGATGAAGTGAAGTATTCCAATAAACAAAAATTTAAAGCGCCAAAAAGAAATGAAGAATCAGCTTGGGCTCCGGCATTAGGGGCAACAATTTACTTAACAGAGAACGATCGAATATTTGGGCGTTATTTAGAAACCGTTAGGATGCCAAGTATCTTTGAAGACACTATTGGTTTTTCGGGGGGAAGAGAGCCGAATTACACACCACCGGTTTATTTGCCAGAACGCAGCCACACGATAGAACTGGGATATGTGCGTAATTTCCAAGATCTCGTTGCGGCAGAAAATCATGCTGACTTACGCATAAATTACTACAACACAGTAGTCACAAATGCCTTTGATAGGAACGATAGGTTAGTCTTTACGCAGGTTGATAAACATAACACGGCCGGTTTGGAACTATTGGCACGTTATGATAATGGCTGGGTATTTGGTGACTTAGGGGTAGATTATCGTTTAAAAAATGAAGTTTGTGATGAAGTGTCATTGATGGTAATGGATCCCTATAACAAATTTGGTGGCTCAGAGTGTACAACAGCAGGCTTCCCTGGCGGCTATTTGCGGACTCAATTGCAACCTAAGTACAGCATCCATGCCAACTTAGGTTTGCGCTTCTTAGATGAACGTTTAGAAGTGGGGAGTCGTTTGCGTTATCACAGCAAGGCAAAAAATGAAGATGAGGCGGAAATGATGGACAAATACCCGTACCAGTATGCACCATTAAACAATGACCCGATGAGTTGGAATGCCGTGTTTACCGGTGATGCTTATGTTAATTATCAGTTTAATAAAGACCTATCATTTGAATTATTAGCCACCAATTTATTTGATGAATATTATATAGACCCATTAACCCGCAGTATGATGCCTGCACCGGGTAGGACTATACGTTTCAATGTAACAAGTCGCTTCTAAAAGGGATCCCCTTCGCTGATGCCGCTGTATTTTGGTATTGGCGAAGGGTTGTTAGGGATATTAAAATGATTACTCTACGTTTTAATCTTGCTGTGATGGTTTCTTTATTATTTCATTTCGGCATCGTTTTTTATTGTTTAAATATAGAGAAAACACGTTCTGCACAAATTTACACACCAATATATGCGGCTATCGTCTCTGTTGCATTGACACAAAATGTAATTGAAAAACAAACAAATGACGTCACATTAGATAATAAGCTAGCGGGAGGCTTACTTGCAGAGTCACAACAAAATGAAAATGCTGTAATTAAAGTTGCTAATAAAAAAAATACGCGTAGTGATGAAAATAAAGTGTCAGAAAAACAAAAAAAAATTATCGAGAAAAAAGAACAAAAACAACCAAATAAAAAAGTGATTAAGCAGAAAGAACAGGAACAAAAAAGTGATGATGTAAAACAAGAACAGCGTGTAGGTAAAAACGATAGCCAATCTTATGCAGCAGGCCAAGCGGGAGCACAAAGAACGGCCTCGGTAGGAAACGCAACAGATTCAAACTACCAAAGTTATATTGACAAATTACGTAGTGAAATTGAACGACATAAACGTTACCCAAGAAAAGCGAGAAATACCAATGTTCAAGGAACGGTTCTGGTGAATTTTACGCTTACGCCATTGGGGGAGATCACAAAGGTGAGTATTGCAAAGTCTTCTATGCATGTTCAACTGGACGAAGCCGCGTTAGCTGCAACACTAAAGAGCCGCTCTGTGGGAGTGCCACCGGAAGGTCTAAGAAAACAGCACACGTTGGAAATTAAATTTGAGCTATAAAGAGATTAAAAACATAACTCTGATTAATCAGGGTAAATTACGTAGTAAAAAGCAAGCCGCCATAATGTATAGCGGCTTCTTTGCGAATTATTTTTCTGCTGTCGTGGTTTTAATTTCATCACCTTCAGGAAGTGTGACATTTAATTCCAAAACAGAAATATCATCGTCTTTTTGTTCAAATTGCAATGACAACATTTCAGGGTCAATTTGCACATATTTACAGATAACTTGCAAAATATCGCGTTTCATATCAGCAAGATATGGGGGCTCGCTATCACCACGGCGACGTTCAGCGACGATGATTTGTAATCGCTCTTTTGCGATATTCGCTGTCGTTTTTTTTCTCGACAGAAAGAAATCCAATAAAGCCATTATTTACCCCCCAAATAGGCGTTTTAAGAAACCTTTTTTCTCTTCTTCAATGAAACGGATAGGGCGATCTTCACCTAAAATACGCGCAACACAATCATCATAGGCTTGGCCTGCATCAGATTCTGTATCCAAAATGACCGGCTCACCTTGGTTAGAGGAGCGCAGTACAGATTGGTCTTCAGGAATTACACCAATCAAAGGAATACATAGAATTTCCAGAACATCTTCCATGCTTAGCATATCGCCGCGCGTTACACGACCGGGGTTATAGCGTGTTAATAATAAGTGTTCTTTAATTGGCGTATCGCCTTTTTCTGCACGACGTGATTTTGACGCTAAAATACCTAAAATACGGTCAGAGTCACGAACGGAAGAAACTTCTGGATTGGTTGTAATAATGGCTTCATCAGCAAAATAGAGTGCCATTAAGGCACCACTTTCAATGCCGGCAGGGGAATCACAAACAATAAAATCAAAACCAAGGTCGTCACTCAATTCATCAAGAATTTTGCCAACGCCTTCACGCGTTAATGCGTCTTTATCGCGCGTTTGTGAAGCGGGTAAAATAAATAAATTCTCGGTGCGCTTATCTTTAATTAAAGCCTGATTAAGGGTTGCATCACCTTGAATAACGTTTACGAAGTCATAGACTACTCGACGTTCACACCCCATGATAAGGTCAAGGTTACGTAGGCCGATATCAAAATCGATCACTACCGTTTTGTTCCCTTTTTGTGCCAGGCCAGTAGCTATGGCCGCGCTTGAAGTGGTTTTACCAACGCCACCTTTACCTGAAGTCACTACAATTATGCGTGCCATGAATAATTCCTTGTAAATAAGGTCTAATTTAAATATTCGATGTTAAGTTTATTATCAACTAAACAAAGTTTAGCTGCTTTGGCGAGAAATTCAGCAGGGATTTGATCGCTCAGCCAATATTCACCTGCAATTGAGACCAGTTCAGCTTGCAAATGAGTACAATAAATCTGACTTTCAATATCACCAGAGGCTCCAGCTAATGCACGGCCTCGCATCACGCCATAAATATGAATATTACCATCTGCTAATAGTTCTGCACCTGCACTAACATTGCTTGTGACGATCAGATCACTATTTGGTGCATAAATACGTTGCCCAGAACGAACAGGGGTATTGATAATACGAGTTTTACGATATAAAGGTTCAGCTTGAACTGTCGCAGTCTGAGGTTCAGGCTGAATTTCAACAGGCTTTTGACTTTTACCTTCATTTAAAATCGGTAAACCCGCATCGTTTACTTTTTTCCGTATCTGTGGGTCAGTACATCCACTGACCCCAACAATACGCAATCCCGCAGAAATAACAGATTTATGAATACTCTGTAAATCGGCATTTGGGGATAATTCAGCAATGTTAATCACGACAGGGGCATTCTTAAAGAAATCAGGAGCCTGATTTACTTTATCTTGCAGCGCTTTTTTGATGAGTTTAGGCTCTTCACTGTATAAGTGAATTACTGAAAGAGTAAAACTGCTGCCTTTAAGTTCTATTGGCGATTGTGGCATCTATCCAGACTCAGCAAATTAAAATTTCCGAAACAATCCTCGGGTGAAGATATTCTGTAAAACAATAGCATGTTATAGTTACTATATACTTCAAGCAAGCTAATGAACTAAGAAAAAGAGTTAAATATAATGATTTGTGCAATTTATAGAAGCCCTAAGCGTGACCAAACTTATCTTTATATTGAGAAGAAAGATGATTTTTCACGTGTTCCTGATGAATTATTAGCTCAATTTGGAACACCTCAATTTGCCATGCTTATCTCATTAGATAAACGTGAAAGGCTCGCCAATGCTGACTTGGCAAAGGTTAAATTAGACCTCTTAGAAGTTGGTTATTACTTACAGTTCCCACCTCCGGTGGAGGATTTGCTTTCAGAACATAAAGAACTGAATAACTAGAGCAAATTAAGAAAATCCTGAAAAGCAAAGATAGTCTGGAGGAGACGAATGAAACCAACGTTATTATATACATTAGTCGCTGGCTTATTTTTAACAAGTTGTTCTGCAACACAGAATGAATCAGTTGTTACTTACCCGATTACCGCAGAACAAAATGCGGCTATAGCCCAAGAAGTCTCTGCTTTAGATAAAGCATTCCCTATTGAACAACGTGAACCATCACAATTTCCTGCTTATGTGGAATTATTGAAAGAACATGCTATTGCTCAGGGGATTAAACCTGCCACCATTGAGCGTGCTTTTGCTAATATTCATTTTATTGAGCGTGTTGTGAAAGCAGATAAAGGCCAACCAGAGAAAAGGGCGACGGTTACGTTAGCAAGCTATCTAAAAAATGTACTCCCACAATCGCGTATCAATGCTGGCTATAACAAATATTTAGAAAATAAACCCACTCTAGATGCTATCAGTGATAAATATGGCGTCCCACCTCAGTTTATAGTTTCGTTATGGGGATTAGAAAGTGGTTTTGGGCGCTCGCAAGGTAAAGAAGATGTTGTTTCTGCGCTTGCAACACTGTCATTTGAAGGCCGCAGAGAAGCGCTTTTTAGCAAGCAATTATTAGCTGCACTTGAGATAATGGACAAAGGTTATATTTCAGAAGATCAACAGCTCAAAGGTTCATGGGCTGGCGCCATGGGCCAAAGCCAATTTATGCCAACCTCTTATTTGTCCTACGCAGCAGATGGTGACGGTGATGGCAAAATGGATATTTGGAATAATAAATCTGATGTGTTTGCATCCATTGCTAATTATTTATCAACAGAAGGTTGGCAAGCTCAATTACCATGGGGTTACCAAGTTAATTTACCCATAGATTTTAATAAAACGTTGGAAGGCGTAAAAGCGGAACAAGGGAAATCTGTTCGTGAATGGCAAGAATTAGGCGTTACATTACCTGCATTTGCTCAATTGTCTTCAGACGTAAAAACCTGGGTAGTTATCCCTGATGATCCTGAAGGCAGAGCATTTTTAGTGACTGAAAATTTCCGTACCATTATGCATTGGAACCGCTCATATTATTTTGCATTGAGTGTATGCATGATGGCAGATGGTATCGCTAATAAAATACAATAACGATAATAGGAGTACTATTATGTATCAACATCGTGACTGGCAAGGTGCGTTACTTGATTTCCCTGCAAATAAAGTTGTTTGTGTTGGTAGTAATTATGCAAAGCATATAAAAGAAATGGGATCTGCTACACCGGAAGAACCTGTTATTTTTATTAAGCCAGAAACTGCTTTGTGTGATATTACTCAATCCATTGTTATTCCAAAAGATTTTGGCGCTGTTCATCATGAAATTGAGATGGCAATTTTAATTGGTATGCCATTAAAAAATGCAGATGAAGACCGCGTATCACGTTCTATTGCAGGTTATGCGGTTGCATTAGATTTAACCTTACGTGACTTGCAAGCTAAGTTTAAAAAAGCAGGTCAGCCATGGGAAAAAAGCAAATCATTTGATGGTTCATGCCCAATTTCTGGTTTTATTCCTGTTAGTAGCCCGAATGACTTACAAAATGTTCAGCTTTCACTGGAAATCAACGGTGAAGTTCGCCAAGAGGGTTCGACGCGTGATATGATCACACCAATTTTACCGCTGATTAGCTACATGTCCCGTTTTTTCACACTACGTGCAGGGGATGTCATCTTAACGGGAACACCTGAAGGTGTTGGCCCATTAGTTTCTGGTGATATGCTAAAATTATCAATTAATGATCACTCGCTGACTACTCGGGTTATTTAAATATAGGATTAATAAGTATTATGTCGCAGTTCTGGCAAGTTAAAACTTTAGATGAAATGACAGATGAAGAATGGGAATCTCTCTGTGATGGTTGCGGGCAATGCTGCTTGCACAAATTAATGGATGAAGATACCGATGAAATTTATTTTACTAATGTTGCCTGTAATCAGCTAAATTTAAAAACTTGCCAGTGTAAGCATTATGAAGACCGGTTCAGTTATGAAGCGGATTGTATAAAGCTTAATCGTTATAACTTAGAAACATTTGAATGGTTGCCAAGCACTTGTGCTTACCGGTTGTTATTAGAAGGAAAATCTCTTCCTGCTTGGCACCCATTAAAAACAGGCTCTAAAGCGGCAATGCATAATGAAGGTGTGTCTGTTCGCCATATTGCTGTCAGAGAAATTGATGTGGTGGATTGGGAGGAACACATAATGAATAGGCCCATGATAGGAAGAGGCTAGTAGTAATACCTCAAATATACAGTAAATCATTATGTAAATATCTTTGCCAGCAGTAGGCTTATTTGCCATTTTAAATATTGCCATTTTGCCTGCAATATTCTCTTTTTTTGAAAAATTTAGCCAAGCTACATTGATGATGGTCTATACATTTTAATCGCGGTATCATGCGGTTTTATATGAAAGAAAATAATAATCACATTCAGACTGGGTGTGATTATTTTCGTTATTAATAATAAGAATTATTTCTAATAAATACTCGATGTTAACCCTCTAATATTAAGTTTCCTGACTTAAAAGTTTGAGTATATGAAAATCCATCTTTAAAACTGTCTACCCACTAATTTTTACGCGTTGTAGGTTAAGCTGCAAAGTTTTCATTTAAGAAAATATTATATAATTTGTGACCTCTCATTTTGCTTTTCTCAAAATACTTGGCTAATCTATTTTGGTAAAAGCGACATAAGGGGATAGAAATGAAAACATTTGGGGTGGTGCTCACAATTATTGGTCTCGTTACTGCGATTATCTCTTACAATATGGATGTGAGCATTCCTATTGTATATGGGGAGAGTGTGAAAGATACAGGGCTGGCATTTGATAGACAGAATTATATCATTGGTAGCTTGCTGGTCGCATTTTTTGGCGTTTTAATTGTCCTATTTGACAATAAGCGACGCAAGTGAGTTTATTAATACAACCCAGATATTGATAGATATAAGCAGAGCATCAATAATTGCTTTTTTAGTGACCGTTACCGATACAATATTGAACACTTAATGCGATATTGTTTCATTTCTGAATGAAATTGAGTTTATATTGGTTTCGCTCGATTATAATAAATGATGTTTCAAATTAATCAGAAGAATATCTCTTATGAAGAAAATACTTGTGTTAGCTGGTTTGGTTGTTCTTTCTGGATGTGTTTCCAATAATACTGAAATGGAGCCAAAGAATGTAGGCATGGCAAATCCCGCATCAGTATATTGTGAGCAAATTGGGGGGGCACTAGAAATTTTGAATACAGAGGATGGGCAAGTAGGGTACTGTATTTTACCATCAGGCGAAAAAGTAGAGGAATGGGCTCTATACCGGCAGAACAAACACTAGTCAATCTTTCACTTCTTAACAGCTATCAGCAGAAATATTTTGTGAGATTTTTGCTGTAGTTCCTCTCTAATAATTTTTCTATTCTATATTAATCAGTTCTTGAAATTAGCCGATATTACTATTTCCAGTATAACTTCTAGTGTTGGGTATATTTTCATATGTTGATCAACAAGATAACGGTGTTAATGCACATGGAAAATACGCAATAAACACATTATAAGAGATCTTTACGACATTTTGATGGTTGCATATGGATTTAGTAAGGTGGTCAGGAGCTTTCTATGCCAAATTATTGATATAAAATATTTTTATCCACTAATGTCTCATAACCCGTAATTTGTTGTACTAAAATAGAAACAGCTACCTTATGTTATGTAATCGCCAGATAAACTGGGCTTATTAGAAGGATTGATTCACTAAAAAGACGCTAAACTATCCTGATAGTAGAAAATGGCAGAAGAGAAAAGCATCTTTTATCGATGACTTATTGTATTGGATCACACTTTAATGCACTAAAAGAGCTATTTAGGAATATTCTTAATGCCAAATTTTGTAATCCGGTTCGGTTTTTTACAAGATATCCGTTTTAACAAAATATGCATATTTTCATAAGGTTATAAAACAAGAAAATTGACATCTTGTAGATTATAGTTTGTACAGTTGATCCGGTTTTCTTATTCTATATCAAAAATAATGATAATTTTTTTTAACATGGGTATTGGCTAAATACTTTGATATTCCAATTTTTACGTCAACAGCATATTGAATGAATAAAGAATTATATTGCGATTTTATCACTATTCCTTCTATCTAATTTATTTCCCATATTCCATTTATTTTGAAATCTAGGTTAAAATAGATGTTTATATCGTAATATATTTTTTTTTAAGTTTTAATTTTAACTAAAGTAGACTGTTAATATAAAAAAGTATATATACACTCATAATGTGTTAATTTGATATTCAAGCATAATAATGCGAAATTCAAGGTTTATCATTGTTAGATATGACATATATTCATAAGTCGCAAATCATTAACATAAATAATGTATGATTCTTAAATGGACGATCAATAAGTGATGTGTTTCGCGCTTACTTTGCAACAAAAAGTATCAATATATTAATGAA
This sequence comes from Providencia sp. PROV032, assembly GCF_028484875.1. NCBI lineage: Bacteria > Pseudomonadati > Pseudomonadota > Gammaproteobacteria > Enterobacterales > Morganellaceae > Providencia > Providencia sp. PROV032. The sequence goes on along the minus strand of NZ_JAMPSX010000006.1, from coordinate 145,972 downwards.
AATAGAAATCTAATCTAAATGTGGTGTTTTTTGCCGTTTTTAATAATCTAAATATTTATGATTTTTTGTTTTTTTTTGTCGTAAATACGTATTTTGTTTGCGTTTAAATCTAAATGTTAATCCGTTTACGAGTAAATTAGTGAAAGCTAACTATCAGGTAATCCAATCAATAGATCATTTTTAATAGTCCTTGCCTATCAAAAAATAAATAAGTGATGAAAAAAACGATTTAATAAAACTTAAGTTATTATGTATCCTCTCATCGAAATCATATAGAGCATATGATTATAAATTCTAAATAGGACTAATTAAGAAATATATTTATTTGCATTAATACAAATGGTTCAAAGTGAAACGTAAACTGCAAATCATACTCTATGTATGAGCAGATTTTTATTTTTTACTTACCAATAACCAAAACTTAATCAGTTCTTTTTAATGTAAAAATAAATACCCTCATATTAGGAAATAAAAATGAAGAAAGTACTACTGACTGCGATTGCAACAACTATTATTGGTTTATCAACAGCTAACGCTGCAAGCACCAACGTTGGTGGCGGCCAAGTTAACTTTCACGGTAAAGTAACAGATGTTTCTTGTACTGTTTCTGTTGATGGTCAAGGCAGCGATGCCAGCGTTTACTTAGCACCTGTATCATTAGCAGAAGTACGTGATGGTGGTGCGGATACATTGTTAAAACCAAAGTCTTTTGTTATTGACGTAACGAACTGTGTTGCAGCAGATGTTAAAGATGTTACTAATGATTCCGCTATTGATAAAACATTATTAAATGTTAATTGGACTGGCGGTAACTTACTGCAGGGTGCATCAGGTAACTCAGAAGGTTATTTAGCAAATACTGAAACTACAGGTGCTAAAAATATTCAATTAGCACTTTCAACTGATGATAGTTCTGATTTATCGGGTAAAATCATTCCTGGTAACCCATCTCAGAAAAAAGTTAAAGGCGATTTGGATAAAGTTGAAAATGGAGCTCGCTTCCAATATTACGTTGGCTACGCAACTTCTACACCAAAAGATGTAACAACAGGTGAAGTTAAAAGTTATGCAACTTATGAAATTACTTATCAATAATAAACTAGTCAGTTAATTTCTTATTGGTTTTGGTTAAGTAGGTATTCTTTAGATATTAATTTAAATAGCTTTACTTTGATAAGCGGTAGGTATACTGCCGCTTTTATTTTGAGGTTCAAATGAAAGCAATAGTATTTATCTTCTGTTTTATTTTTAGTATGCATTCATTTGCGAATAACATTATTGTTAACGGTACACGGTTTATTTATCCAGGAAATGAAAAAGAAATTACCGTGCAATTAAATAATACTGCCGAGCGTCCTGCAATCGCACAAGCGTGGCTTGATACAGGTGATGCGTCAGAAACACCAGACACGATAAAAACACCATTTCAGATCACACCTCCCATATCTCGTGTAGAAGCTAAAGGAGGGCAAACTTTACGAATCAAACTAATGGATAAAGAAAGTATCCCTCAAGATCGTGAAAGCTTGTGGTGGTTGAATATATTAGATATTCCCCCTATGGCTAAAGCTAAAGATGGGGATAATCAAAATGTATTACAATTAGCGATTCGTTCTAGATTTAAATTTTTTTATCGTCCAACAGGTTTGAGTAGCCGTGAATTAGCACCAGAGCAGCTTGTTATAAAAGCCAATGGTAAGAGTATTATTATAGATAATCCAACGCCTTACTATATTACTATTACAAAAATTTCAACGGATGGTAGATCTGGGTTGAATGAAAAAACAATTTTATTAGAACCAAAAAATCAAGAAATAGTTGAATTAAAAAAAATCGTAAGGTCAGGAACTCATATCGTAATTAATAATATCAATGATTATGGTTCAGATATTGCGGTGAAAACCACCGTTAAATAGGAATATATAATGAAACAGCGAGAGTTAATAAATAAATATAGCAATACGCTCTCTGTGACTTGCTTTGTCACTGCATGCATAGTGCCTACGTTTTATGCTTGGGGTGAAGAAGATACAACCTATGAGTTTAATAGTGGTTTTATTATAGGTAGCAAAGAAGATGTTGATTTAACACGATTCAATTCTTCAGGGATTAGCCCCGGAAAATATTCAGTTGATGTATATACAAATAATAATTGGAAGGGACGCTACGATCTTAATTTTGAAGAACAAAAAAATGGCCAATTAGCTGTGTGTTATACACCAGAAATGCTTTCTAATTTTGGCATTAATATTGAAAAACTAAACCCTACCATGGGTAAAGATAGCAATACTTGTTTACCTTTGAAGGACTGGAATGATCACAAAGATGTCGTTGATACATTTCATTCTTCTACATTGCGCTTAGATATTTCTGTTCCGCAAATATATGAACAGAGAGTTTCCCGTGGATATGTTTCCCCTCAATTTTGGGATACAGGTATTCCTGCATTAAATATAGGCTATATGGCTAACTATTATGATAACCATACTAGTGGTTCGAAAGGAACAAATAACGCTAGTGCGTATTTAGGGTTAAATGCGGGTTTAAGTTTTGATGGTTGGTTATTGAAACATATTGGAAACCTTAATTGGCAGCGCCATGGTGGGACGAATTGGAATAGTAATCAAACATATCTGCAAAAGCCAATTGCTGAACTAAAGTCAAAAGCGACAGCAGGGCAGTTTTATACGGATGGTGATCTCTTTGACAGCATTAGTTTACGTGGTGCAAAAATAGCAACAGATGACAATATGTATCCTGATGGAACGGCAACATATGCACCAGAAATCAGAGGAATAGCACAAAGTAATGCTTTAGTAACAGTAATGCAGAATAACGCTATTATTTATCAAACAACAGTTGCACCAGGGCCTTTTAGTTTAACGGACGTCTATCCATCCGGTTACGGAAATGATTTGGTTGTTACAGTAAAAGAAGCTGATGGAAGTGAAAGTAGCTTTAGCGTGCCATATTCATCTTTAGCACAATTATTACGCCCTGGATTTACACGTTATCAAGTTGCTGGTGGTAAAGCAGATTCTGATGGATTGAGAAATCGACCATTCATTATGCAAGGCACTATCCAGCACGGCTTAAATAATACATTTACGCTCTATGGTGGTGTTACTGCATTTGACGATTATCAAGCTTATTTAGTGGGTACTGGTGTTAACACCGGCTATGGAGCTGTTGCTGTAGATTTAACTCAGTCGAGAACTGTATTCAAATATAGAACAGAAACTGGGCAAAGTTACCGTTTCACATTTAGTCGGTTATTTACCCAAACTGATACTAACTTAGTATTAGCTGCTTATCGGTATTCAACGAAGGATTACTATAACGTCAGTAATGCACTATATGCGATAGATAATGATAAGCGTGGTGTAGAGAATACCTTAGGGCGTGAGAAAAATGGTTTTAGCTATACAGTGAATCAAAATCTTCCTGATGGTTATGGTGGGATTTATTTTACAGGCCGTATTTCTAATTACTGGGATAAGTCGGGGACAGAAAAGCAATATCAACTAAGTTATAACAATAACTTTAACCGCCTTTCTTATGGTGTCGCCCTTATGAGAGTTTATGCAGATAATACAAATAATAAAAAAGATGATCGTATCAATATAAACTTTAGCTACCCACTGTATTTTGGTGAAAGTCAGAGTGCAACATTAACCTCAAATACGGTATTTAATAATGAAAAATTTGGGGCAAGCCAAATAGGTGCGAGTGGTTCATTTGATAGAGATAATAATTGGACTTACGGCATAAATACTTCAGTTGCAAATGGTGGGCAAAAAAATATTGGTCTGAATACTGGTTATCGAGCACCATTTGTTAATACGAATGCGAATTATAGTCAAGGCCAGGGATATCGTCAGTTTGGTCTCGGTGCAAATGGTTCAGTTATTGTGCACTCTGAAGGTGTAACATTAACACCAAATACATCAACAACATTAGCTCTGATTGAAGCGAAAGGGGCTGAAGGTGCGTCAATTATGGGGGCTCCTGGAACTCGAATTGATGGAAATGGTTATGCAGTTGCTCCTTATGTTAGAGCATATCGCATAAATAATGTTGAAATCGATCCAAAAGGAAGCCCCGAAGATATTGTTTTTGATAATACGTCTACACAAGTTGTTCCTTATGAAGGAAGTATCGTTAAAGTTAAATTTGGTACTAAAGTCGAAAAGAATATTGCATTTAATGTTATAAGACCCGGAAATAAACCATTGCCATTTGGGGCTAATGTAACTGATAGCGATGGTGAGTCCATAGGTATTGTTGGCCAAGGTGGAACCGTATTTATTAGTAGTGAAACCGCAAGAATTGCAATTATAAAGTGGGAAAATGGACAATGTGTATTTTCTTTAGAAGCTGGCGATAGTAAGGAAAGTTTATGTCAATAACGAAACAAATTCGCTTGTATATCGGAGTTGGTGTGCTTCTTACCGCTAGTTATGCTTCTGCGTATTGTAATAGAACCTCAACTCATACTTATGTATTAAATATGCAGATGGGGAGAGTCGTGGTAGACCCTAACTTAAATGTTGGTGATACCATTGCGGAGCAAACTTGGGATATGCGTGAAAACTCAAGTGCTATATATGCGTATTGTACTAGAAATACACCGATAACGGCTTCGGTGACTATGCCTAGTCTAGTTCCAGTGGGTAATAAAATTTACCAGACAAATGTTCCAGGAATTGGTATGAAATTTCACCGAGAAGGTGCGGTGAGAATGACGTATCCGGACACATTTTATGCACCAAGCTCAAGTAACTATTATCTCGCGGGATCAAAGTTTATTTTAACATTGGTGAAAACAGCTCCTGTTACGGGATCTGGAACTATAGCTAGTGGTCTTTATACATCTTATGGCTATATTCCAAATAATGACCCATTTTTGATTACTAAATTAGATGCAGAAGCCATAACAATCGTTTCTCCTTCTTGCCAAGTTGAAGGGGGAACGGAAAAAAATGTTTATCTTGACCCAATTAAACGATCACAATTGAATGGTACTGGAACAACTGCGGGTGAAAAAGATTTTGATATTCGCTTAATATGCAGTGGAGGGGTTAGTATTTCAGGTTTTGCAAATGTTAATATGACTTTCAGCGGTGAGATTCCAAAAAATATGAATAACCGACAAGGGGTTTTGGTTAATCAAAATAAATCTTCCAGTGGAGCTGCGGGAGTTGGCATACAAGTTTTAGAGCGTAACCGTAATAAACCACTTATGTTTAATGAAAAATATAAAGTTGGAAATTTAGTTGACAAGCAAACCAAGTATCTTGACTTAAATTATAAGGCTCGTTATTACCAATATGAGCGAGCAATCTCTGCTGGAGAAGTTAACTCTAAAATGGTTTTCAATATTACCTATGATTAAAGTTTTATATATTAAATTTATTAATAATACTGTTGGCTAATTTTATAAAATTTGAGAAATGGCTAATCCTCATGTAGAGGATTAGCCATTTTTTATTTATATAAAAGTAAGTAAAGTGAAAGTAACATGGCATACAATAGCTATGCTACTTGTATTTTATTTATATGAAATTAATATTTCATATCGATTAATAATGATCTTTAGAAGGGACGATAACTGTTTCAGCTGTGTATCTTAGCTCTTGACTTATCTCTTTGGATAGTTCATTTTTATTTAATTTTGAATTGCTTACGTAACCTTGAAAAAACCATTCAATCGGGCAATTTAATGCTTCAGCGATATCAACTAAATGATTAATTGGAATTTTGTTAATGCCATTTTCATAACGTGATATTTGTTGTTGGCTTAAATTTAATTTTTCAGCTAAATTAGCGCCTGATAGACCGAGTTCTTTTCTCCGGTTTTTTATTTTAATACCAATTATAGTATGAATGTCCATATGACATCCTCAATTTTATAGGAAAAATTATTATTTAATGCACTTAATTTAAATTACGCTTAATAGTATATTAAAAAACAAACGAATTTAAAAGTTTTAATGAACATAATTATGATGAGAATCTCTATTTATAATTTGAACATTTGCAATATAATGACATTATTTTTATTATGGTTATTATTGGTGAATAAGTAAATATATCTATATTTATTTCTCCATACAAAAGAGTGTTTAAATTTAATTTTTTAAAATTTTATTTTGTTTTTTTGACTGCAGATTTTATCTTTAATTTAAAATCAGTTGGTTATGATAGGCTGACAATGTTACATCTATAGATTTAAGGTTAATTTATTGTTCTGTCATGTTAATTTTTTGGTTTTTAAAAATTTAATATAAATAATCGTGTATTAAAAGCAAAGAAAGAAATTAATAACATCTATTATATATCAATTAAATTGATATATAATAAACCTTTAAATCATCTCAAATGATTACTTAGAGAATAGGTTATGTTCAGTATTTTGATTTCATATGTATTCCATTTTAAGTGCAATACTATTTGCGATAGTTTGAAGTTGCCATAACAATTGATTATTAAGTTAAATTATTCGCGATAAAACTATCTGGTGCTTCAATAGGTTAGATGACATCAAAGGTTTCAATATTATCAAAAAGGATAATTGCCATAGATTTTAACAGCATATTCTACTCAGGTATTGTCATTGCTGAGTATATTGTGGCATGTCCTATATTCTTTTTTTGGGATTTTGTGCACTTAACATATTTATTTTCCTAGTGTTAGACAAAATTTCATAAGCGTGATAAAGCATAAATATGGGCACTGAAGTATACTGTATAAAACCTATTGGGCTTTTAATACCAAACTAGCGAGGTTAACAATGAAATTATATATTTATGATCACTGTCCATTTTGTGTCAGAGCAAGAATGATTTTTGGTTTAAAAAAGTTAGCGGTAGAGCAAATTGTGTTATTCGATGATGACATCGAAACACCGACAAAAATGATTGGTCGGAAAATGCTGCCTATTCTACAAAAAGATGATGGGAGTTATTTACCTGAAAGCTTAGATATTGTTCATTATGTGGATAGTATTAATGAACCTAAATATGCTGGTGGGAGTATCGCGCCAGAAATAGAGGCTTGGTCTAAAGCGGTTTCTGCTGTGGTATATAAGCTTGTGACACCACGTTTTACACAAACTGATTTCCCTGAAATTAGTACAGCAGAAGCCAGAGCTGCATATATCGCTAGAACATCAAAATCTTATGGTGATTTAAACGAGCTTAAAAAAGAAACGCATACGCTGTTAGTTGAATTAGAGCCCCAACTGTCGTTATTAGATGCGTGGCTAGAAACACGGGGTGAAGTCATTGATATTAATGATTTTATTATTTTTCCAACTTTACGTAGCTTGAGCATAGTTGAGCACTTAGCATTTAGCACAAACATTCGCAACTATATGGAACGAATTGCAGAATCCTCGAATATTAATTTGTTATTTGATAAGGCTAAATAGTCTATCTAGCTGCCAGTTTAGTGTTTCTTGGCAAACGTTTACCGCCTCTAAAAGAGGCGGGATGTATTCGTTAATTGACGTAGTCGCGTAGTGTATAAACTAACTTGTAATGGCCTTGAGTTAATACGAGCTTGTTGTTTTTCAATGAAATTATCGCACCTTCAGACAGTGCTCGATTTATCACTGAATCCCATTTGGATAAATCTTCATCAACGCATTCGAGTTCAGTCCTACTTAAGTTTTTTACGGTAATTTTTGCGTTTTTGATATCGCCAAACCCGTTGAAATCATTACACATTGATGCAGAAACAAACATTTTTTCGCCAAAAGCAAGGAAAGGGGCGGTCTGTTTACTGTTAATCGTTTTACCATTTACTTCAGTTAAAATAAAACGGTGGTGCATCAATTTATTTTCAAGTGCTTGGTCATCATTACGCGCATTGACTTGATGAGTTTGGCATGCTGCTAGCAATAAACCCAAAATAGTAAGTGGAATTAGGCGTTTCATAATCCCAGATCCAACTATGCGTTAACAATATTAGGGCAAGCTTCCCCACAACTAATTTGACGGATATTATTTAGCGTAGTTTGACTGATACTTGTTAATGCTTCTTCTGTTAAAAACGCTTGATGCCCAGTAAATAATACATTATGACAAGAAGAAAGTCGGCGAAAAACATCATCTTGTATTACGTCATTAGATTTATCTTCGAAGAATAAATCACGTTCATTTTCATATACATCCATACCTAATGCGCCAATTTTTTGTGATTTTAGTGCATTGATGGCGGCAACAGAATCGACTAACGCACCTCGACTTGTATTGATGATCATGACCCCATTTTTCATCTTCTTGAATGCATTTTCATCGAGTAGGTGATGATTTTCAGGTGTTAATGGGCAATGAAGAGAAATAATATCTGATTGTTCATATAGAGTATCTAAGTCAACATATTCAGCACCCAAATCTAAAACAGCTTGGTTCGGGTATGGGTCATGTGCGAGTAAACGCATTCCAAAGCCCTTTAAAATACGTAGCGTCGCTTGGCCAATTTTCCCGGTACCGATAATGCCAGCGGTGCGGTTATGCATATTAAAACCGGTTAATCCCTCAAGAGAGAAATTTGCATCTCGCGTACGCTGGTACGCCCGGTGGATCCGGCGATTAAGGCATAGCATCATCCCAACTGCGTGTTCTGCAACGGCTTCAGGAGAATAAGCAGGGACTCGAACAACTTGGATACCTAATTCTTTAGCTGCTTGTAAATCAACATTGTTAAAACCAGCACAACGTAAAGCTAAAATTCGAATATTGAGTGCGGCAAGTTCTTCTAAAACAGCACGATTAGCTTCGTCGTTAACGAAAATACAGACAGCGTCGGCACCAACAGCATTTTTAGCTGTCTGAACCGTCAATGGAAAATCAAAATATTCAATACTAAAATTAAATCCAGAATTTTGATTAACTTGTTCCATGTGCTTGCGGTCATACTGTTTGGTACTATAAGAAACAATTTTCATCATAAAGACTCCAATTTTTAGGAACCAATTAGAAAAGAGTAGGTAAAAAGGTGTACCTACAAAATATAAACTCAGAATAAGACAATTAAGTTTGTAAATCACCTATAAATTAAGAAAATAGGTATCTGTTTACGATTGAATGTGGTTTATCTTTGTGAGTATCGCGTTTAATGAGACGATTTTGTTGAAATTTATCATTTGCGCTACAGAACAATTCAAACAAGGGACGTAGTAATGCAGTTAATGAAAAGAGCATTCAGAATATTACTCTGCTTTTTGGGTGGAAGCATTGCTCTCTTAATACTTTTATGGATAACGATATCCCATTGGGCTCCTGTTGTTGCATCATACTATCTTCCTAAGCCATTTAAACTGTCGTTTTCAGAACCAAGAATTAGTCATGGCCAATTAGGTATAGCAAATATCAGTATAACAGCAAATGATTGCACATTAGTTCAGTTGAATAGCACAAGGCTTTCAATCTTTCCCTTGCATGCTATTGTGGATAGCCTTGATGTTAAAACTGAATGTTTGAGTGCTCTTGAGCCAACGAATGAAACAGATAATGATCCGATTAATATTGCAGACGTTATCGGTAATATTCCTGTTTTTTCATTAGTTATAAATAATGCCAACATACAGCCATGGAGTGATTACCAAGGCAGTATCTGGTTACGTAAAAATCAGGCTAACCCTCTAGAATTTGATTTTAGCGGCGACAATCTAAGGTTGTCATCTTTAATAAACAGGGAACACCAATTAGTCATTCAAAATTTTTTAGCATTTCTACCAGAACAAAAGCAAACAATAGAATTATTTGGTGATGTGCAACTCCCCTTAATGGCAAATCAGCTTCCAGAAAAAGGCGAGCTGAATGCTTATTTTAAGTTAATCAACCCAGAAAAATTCTTACAAGCTAAATTCAGTTGGTTGAATGACCAAGGCGTCTTTAGTGTCATGGATACAGACACAAAGGAAGAATTGCTTTATTTACCATGGTTACTATCGCCTTCTAGAATACAAATAGCGCAAGGGAAGTGGCAATGGAAAGAAGCAGATATTCCTTTACAAGGCGGTATCAGCCTTCAAGTTGATAACTGGAATAATACATTAAGTGAAATGGTATTTTCTGGGCGCATTAACATGCTCACACAAGCAAAGAAAGGGAAAGCCAATATTGTCTTAGCGGTGCCATCTACCCAGATAAATTTACTCGATGCTGATATTAACTTTAGGCTACATGGCCAAGTTAAATATGATGATATGGTGCTGGATATTAATTTACCAGCCAAGGTTTCAGGCCAGTTAGCCACACCAAAAGTCTCTTTTTTATCCAGTTCATTATTAAGAGCTTATGGTCGGCTTTCTGAAACACTTATTCTTAATGAAGTTAGATTGCCACTCGCAGGGACATCGTTAAGTGAAGAAGGTATTTCAGGGCGTTTGCAAGCTATCCTTAAGGTTAAAGAACAGTACTGGGGAGATTTCGATATTCATTTGGATGGTAAAGCCAATAAATTTGCATTAGATAAGGGAAAATGGATTTGGAATTATTGGGGAAATGCCAACTTGCCGTCATTATCGGCTAATTGGGACATTAAGGGTAATGGGAGTTGGCAGGACACTTTAATCACATTAAATAGCTTAAATACAGGTTTTGACCAAATACAATATGGGCTCTTATCGATGAGGGCTCCGCGTTTACAACTAAGTAAGCCATTAGTTTGGCAACGTGATCAGAATAAAGCCAATTTTAATGGACAATTACAGCTTACCAGTGAACGAATGCAATTTGGTACTGAAAGTTATCTACCAAAAGTTACATTAAATGCGGATCTTAGTGGAAAATCTCCTGCTGAATTTCAACTTAAAGGTGATTTAAGCACTAAAGATGTCGGGCCAATCGTCATATTTGGGCGCTGGGATGGTGAAAGATTAAGAGGGGAAGCTCGTTGGCCTGAGCAGTCAGTCACGGCTTTTCAAACATTAATTCCTGCTGATCTTGGAATTGAATTAAAACAAGGAAAATTATTTTCTCAAGCTGCTTTCTCAATAACACCAGAAGATGGTTTTATTGCAGGAGGACACTGGCGTGTAGAAAATACGAGCCTTTGGTTAAAAGATGGTGAGTTATCAGGATTAGATTTTGTTTTACCATGGCGTTTAAAACAAAGTACCTGGACTTTAGGGGGGAAGGGACCTGTTGAGTTACGTATTAAAAAGCTCAATAATTTATTTGAATTGACGGATATTAAAGCCGATCTTGCTGGTTCATATCCACCAACGGAAAACAGGCCATTAAAACTGACTAATGTGGGCTTTAAAACCTTAGGGGGTGAGGTATCGATGGATTTACTACGCTGGCCACAAACCCATGCCTCTTCGATAAAATTAAGACAGATTGAACTTAGTCAGTTATTTACCATATTAAAAGTGTCACAGTTTGCTGTTTCAGGTAAAGTTAATGGTGAGTTACCTTTTTATTTAAATAATCCAGAGTGGATAGTTAAAGATGGGTGGTTAGAAAATAGTGGGCCATTAACGTTACGGTTAGATACTCAATTTGTTGATTCCATCCGAGAGGATAATATATCTGCGGGTTCCGCTATGGGGTGGCTACAATATTTGGAAATAAAACGCAGCCGTACAGACGTTAATGTTACAAACTTAGGGTTGTTAAATATGAAAACAATCCTTGAAGGGTATAACACGCAAGAAAAGAAAAAACGTGAAGTTCATTTGCATTATCAACATGAAGAAAATATCTTTCAATTATGGCGTAGTTTACGATTTGGTAGCTCTTTAGAAGAGTGGTTGGAAAAAAATTTATAATGAGCATAAGAATGAACGTGAAAATATTAAAATTTACTACAGCTATATCGATTGCGTTATTGTTATCAGCTTGCTTACGAGTTGAGGTCGCAACACCGGATAAGCCCATCAATATTAATATGAACGTAAAAATTGAACATGAAATCCAAATAAAAGCGGATAGACAAGTAGAAGAGTTATTAAAAGAAAATAGTGATTTATTCGGAGAGGTAAATCCCAAATGAGTCGAATTATCAAAGTACTAGCGCTATGTTCATTATTGACTACTTTTCAGGCTGTAGCAATTACAGTGGATGAAGCCAAAGAAACGGGTCTATTGGGGGAAACATTGTCAGGGTATTTAGCCCCAATTAATACAAATAATCAGGAGGCCACCAAGCTAGCAGCACAAATAAACCAAGAACGGGAAAAAAGATATAGTGAAATTGCGGCAAAAAATAACCTAAAAACTAATGACGTTGCAAGGATAGCAGGGCAGAAGCTCGTAGAAAGGGCGAACTCTGGGGAATTTGTACGTGGAATTAATGGTCAATGGCTACAAAAGAAATAAAAAGCACACTCAGAAAGTGCGCAAAATATAACAATGGTAGTTTTGAGTCTTAATAATATATTACTTAGAAAGTCTAGATCTTAAGCAATAATCGTATTTATATGGCTTTGTGCTTGTTGATGCGCTCGTTCGACTGACTCTTGGCCTAACGACGTGCCTTCAGCAAAAATAAACTCAACGTCGGTAATACCAATGAAATTTAGAAATAGTGTTAAATAAGGCACCATGGTGTCTGTTGGTGTGTCTTTGTAGATACCGCCTCGGCTCGTTAATATATAGGCACGTTTGTCTTTTAATAAGCCGACAGAACCTTGTTCTGTATATTTAAACGTGTGGCCTGAGCGAGCGATAAAGTCGAAGTAATGTTTTAAATGGGAAGAAATCGTAAAGTTATACATTGGGGCTGCAATAACAATCACATCGTGAGCCTTAATTTCCTCAATCAACGCATTTGACAGGTCCAAATGTGCTTGTTGTTGTTCTGTTTTCGTGTCACTTGGGCCAAAAGCTGCTAAAATTTCACCGTCAATCGCTGGAATTGGTTCTTTGACTAAATCTCGTACAGTTACTGTATCTGCTGAGTGTTTTTCCTGCCATTGTTGAATAAAGTAATCTGCCATTTTATTGCTTTGTGAATAGTCAGCCAGAATGCTTGATTTCAATAGTAATACTTTACTCATGTGTTCCTCTATGTTTAGGTGAAATTTTATTGGTAATGATACGTGAGGTGTAACTGATTGATAGGAAAAAAATTAGATAGCCTTCTTCAAAAAAATTGATGGTATTTTTATGTGATAACAACAATTAAAAATAAAAACAAAATTTAGCCCTCACAAATTGCGAAGTGGATTGGCTAGCGTGCATTGAAATTTATTAAAGATAAGGATTTAACAGGTGAAATCCATACTGACAGCATTAACCGCTGATATTGGACAAACTTCATTACGTGACCAATGGTTACTGAAAAAAAGAGTGCAAGGTATTGCAAAGATCCAGAACGAAAAATCGCGCTCTGCGGTACTTGACGCTATTAAAATAGATATTGAGAAAGCCAAACAAAGAGTTGAACTTAAACGATTAAACTCACCTAAAATTGTATATCCAGATAATTTACCAGTTAGCCAGAAAAAAGACGTTATTTTAGATGCCATTAAAAAGCATCAAGTTGTTATTATTGCAGGTGAAACTGGATCAGGTAAAACAACGCAGATCCCAAAAATTTGCCTTGAACTTGGCAGAGGGGTTCTAGGGTTTATTGGGCATACTCAACCAAGACGGTTAGCTGCACGTTCAGTCGCAACACGTCTTGCTCAAGAGCTTGAATGTGAATTAGGTTCAAATGTTGGTTATAAAGTCCGTTTTAGTGACCAAGTGAGTGAAACGACTCAAGTCAAATTGATGACTGATGGTATTTTGCTTGCAGAATTACAAAATGACAAATTGCTGTTGCAATATGACACTATTATTATCGATGAGGCTCACGAAAGAAGCCTTAATATCGACTTTATTTTAGGTTACTTGCGTCAATTATTACCGAGACGCCCTGATTTAAAAGTGATTATTACATCGGCAACCATTGACCCTGAGCGTTTTTCGAAGCACTTTAGTCACGCTCCGATTGTTGAAGTATCTGGGCGAACTTATCCCGTTGAAGTTCGTTATCGCCCTATTATTGGAGAGCAAAACGATAGTGACCGTGACCAAATTGATGGGATCATAGATGCGGTAAATGAACTGTCGGTTGAAGGTAATGGCGATATACTGATTTTTATGAGCGGTGAGCGGGAGATCCGTGATACTGCCGATGCGTTATCAAAACTTTCTTTACGCCACACTGAAATATTACCTCTTTTCGCAAGGCTTTCTAATAGTGAGCAAAATCGTATCTTCCATCCTCATGGGGGGCGGCGGATCATTCTTGCAACAAACGTAGCAGAAACATCATTAACTGTACCAGGTATCAAATATGTTATTGATACTGGCTATGCGCGTATTAGTCGTTATAGCTACCGTACTAAAGTGCAACGCCTACCTGTTGAAGCTATTTCTCAGGCTTCAGCTAACCAACGTAAAGGGCGCTGTGGCCGTGTTTCTGATGGGATTTGTATTCGTTTATACTCAGAAGATGACTTTCTATCACGTCCAGAGTTCACGGACCCAGAAATTTTACGGACGAATTTGGCATCAGTTATATTACAAATGACTTCTATTGGTCTTGGTGATATCTCTGCATTTCCATTTGTGGAGGCTCCTGATAAACGTAACATCCAAGATGGTGTGAAATTACTGGAAGAGCTAGGTGCAATTAAGTCCCACAAACAAGCAGATAAAGGGTATCAATTAACGGATACCGGTAGGCAGCTTGCCCAGCTTCCTGTAGATCCAAGGCTTGCTCGAATGGTGATTGAAGCACGTAGACATGGTGCAGTACGTGAGACAATGGTGATTGTTTCTGCATTATCAATTCAAGACCCGAGAGAGAGGCCATTAGAGAAACAGCAAGCTGCTGATGAAAAACATCGGCGTTTCCATGATAAACAATCAGATTTCTTAGCCTTTTTAAACCTTTGGGATTACTTAAAGGAACAACAAACACAGCTTTCTAACGCCCAATTTAGAAAAATGTGTCGCCAAGACTTTCTCAATTACTTACGTATTCGAGAATGGCAAGATTTGTATACCCAATTGCGGCAAGTGGTGAAAGAACAAGGTTTTGCCATTAATAGCTCTAAGGCTGATTTTCGGAGTATTCATGTTTCGTTATTGGCTGGCTTGCTTTCACATATTGGCCAAAAAGACGCGGATAAACACGAGTTCACTGGGGCTAGAAATGCACGTTTTACTATTTTTCCAGGGTCGGGGCTGTTTAAAAAACCACCAAAATGGGCAATGGTCGCGGAACTTGTTGAGACATCTAAATTATGGGGAAGAATTGCCGCATCCATCGATGTTGAGTGGGTTGAACCTTTAGCTGAACATTTAACTAAACATAGTTATAGTGAGCCTCATTGGTCAAAATCTGAAGGTGCGGTAATGGCATCAGAAAAAGTGACGCTATATGGGCTACCTATTGTTGCATCAAGGCAGGTTAATTATGGAAATATTGACCCATTACTGTGCCGTGAATTGTTTATTCGTCATGCATTAGTTGAAGGGGATTGGGTTACTCGTCACGCATTCTTTAAAGAAAATCTGAAGTTATTATCTGAAGTTGAAGATTTGGAGCATAAATCACGTCGGCGTGACATTTTAGTTGATGATGAAACTCTATTTGCATTTTATGACCAACGGATCCCGAATGATGTGATTTCCTCCCGTCATTTTGATAATTGGTGGAAAACGGCATCTAAGCAACAATCTGACTTGTTAAGCTTTGAAAAAAGCATGCTGATTAAAGATGACGCCAGTACTGTTTCAGCACTTGATTATCCTAACTATTGGCATCAAGGGGATTTAAAATTTCGCTTGAGTTACCAATTTGAACCTGGAACTGATGCTGATGGTGTGACAGTACATATACCTCTTGCTGTATTAAATCAGGTTCAGAATATTGGCTTTGAATGGCAAGTTCCTGGTTTGCGTCATGAGCTAATCGTTGCTTTAATTAAATCGTTACCTAAACCAATTAGACGAAATTTTGTCCCTGCACCTAATTATGCTTCTGCATTTTTAGAACGAGTGCAAGAGCCTGAAGGGAGTGTATTGGATAAACTTGAACGTGAATTACGTCGTATGACAGGTGTGACTGTTGAACGTGATTCATGGCAATTAGAGCAGCTCCCAGCTCATTTGAAAATGACGTATCGTGTTGTGGGCGACAAAAATAAAACTGTTGCGGAAGGGCAAAACCTTGATGAGTTAAAAAATAGCTTAAAAGAAAAAGTGCAAGAAACGTTGTCTGAAGTTGTGGATGATGGCATTGAGCAACACGGGTTACATATTTGGAGTTTTGGTGAATTACCTCAACGTTATGAGCAAAAAAGGGGGGGATATTCCGTTAAGGCTTACCCTGCATTAGTTGATGAAAGAAATAGCGTAGGTATCAAGGTATTTGAAACGGAACTGGAACAACAGCAAGCAATGTGGGCAGGAGTACGTCGATTGTTGCTGTTAAATATTCCATCGCCAATTAAGTATTTGCATGAAAAACTACCAAACAAATCAAAATTAGGTTTGTATTTTAACCCCTATGGCAAGGTATTAGAGTTAATTGATGACTGTATTGCTTGTGGTGTTGACCAATTAATTGCTAATTTTGGTGGTGCGGTTTGGAATGAAGTGCAGTTTGAAAAATTGAAAGAGTTTGCACGAGTAGAATTAAATGATGTGGTTGTTAATATTGCTAAGCAAGTTGAACAAATATTAACAGCGGTGTTTGCGATCAACAAACGTCTAAAAGGGCGGGTCGATTTTTCGATGGCAATAGCGTTATCGGATATAAAAACACAAATGTCGAATCTGGTGTTTAAAGGTTTTGTGACCACTCATGGTTGGAAACGCTTGCCTGATATTCTTCGTTATTTAAATGGGATAGAGCGGCGACTAGAAAAGCTGGCTATTGACCCTAACCGAGATCGTGCTCAAATGAGTAAAGTCGAGCATGTTCAGAATATGTGGCAACAATGGCTAGTAAAATTATCTCCGATTCAGAAAAATATGCCAGAAGTTCAAGAAATTCGCTGGATGATTGAAGAACTGCGAGTTAGCTTGTTTGCCCAACAGCTTGGAACGCCATATCCAATTTCGGATAAGCGAATTATGCAGGCGATGGAACAGTTGTCCCAACAACTGTAAGTATTATTTTGACTAATTGGCGCTTCACGTATTTTGTATGTGAAGCGTTTTTTATTTTTAGTTTAACTGGCGCTTTAGTTACAACATACAGGTGAGGGGGAATCATATGAGCACCGAAGATCGTACAACAGTAATTTTAACCAGTATAAGGGAAGAGAAATGGTAATAGGGGTTAATACTAGAAGGTTATTGAGGTATTGAGTATGTGGAAAATAGGAAATTACAGTAAATAGGGCTTAAATTTACGCATCAAAATTAAGCCCTTTGGTACAAAGCTAAACAACCAAATAATAGAGTGCTGGAATAGCAGCGATAGCAATAGCATATGCCATGATTTTTTCAATCATCTTTAATGGTATTTGGTTGGTTTGCTGCTGGCGAGCATAGAAAAACACCAAAATACCGGGGGCATATAAAACGACGGATAATAGTAAATTAATTAACCCTGAAGCATAAATCAGCCATAGGCCATAAAGGCTAGCAATAGATCCAACAGCAAGTAATGCCTTATTATGACGTTCAAAAGCAACCTTGACTAAAAATGCACCGACGAGGAAATAGGGGACTAATATCATTTCAGAGGCGATAGTAAGTAATGTATTGTAATTACTTCCACTAAGCCAAATAAGAACCAAAGAGAGCTGTACTGCACCATTAGTGAGCCATAGAGACGAAGATGGTGCATCATTTTTATTTAGTTTGTTGAATATTTTAGGAAATGATTGATATTGTGCTGCGATATAAGGCACTTCAGCGGCCATAATAGTCCAACTTAAATAAGCACCACAAACAGAGATAATGAGGCCAGCCGCAATAATAATATCACCACTCGAACCAATTAAATCTATCATAAGAGGGGCCATGGATGGGTTTTTTATTTCTGCAAGCTCAGCTCTTGGCATGATCCCAAGAGAAAGTAAGGTAACGAGAATATAGATAATTAAAGCAGAACTCACAGCGAAAATTGTTGCTAAGCCAACATCTCGGCGGTTTTTTGCTCTAGCTGAAACAACAACGGCCCCTTCGATACCAATAAATACCCACAATGTAATCAACATAGTATCTTTGACTTGCTCCCAAACAGGAACGCCAAATTCGATACCGCTGAAATCTGCATTGAAAATATCAAGTCTAAAGGCCAAAAAAGCTAATACAATAAATAAGCCAAGGGGAACTAATTTTGCCATTGTAGCGAGTTTATTAATTCCAGCGGCTGTTTGTACTCCACGAAGCACTAAATAGTGAACAAACCAGAGAAGTATTGATTCTCCGATCAGTGCTTGCCATGTATTTCCATCACCAAAAATGATGTTATCAGGTGTATCAGTAAAAAAACTGATCGCGGCAAATACGATAACGAGATAAGACACATTGGCCACGACTGCACATAGCCAATACCCCCACGCAGAGCAAAAACCAATTAATTCCCCGAAACCGACTTTTGCATAAGTAAATATTCCACCGTCAAGGTCAGGGCGTATCCGCGAAAGCAACAATAAGGCAAATGCCAAAAAGAGGATACCCACACCAGTAATGGACCAACCGATTATTAATGCGAGCGGGCTAGCCACTTCAGCCATATTTTGAGGGAGACTAAAAACACCGGCACCAACCATCGAGCTAAGAACTAGCGCCGTTAGAGCGGTAAGACTCAAAGTATTTTTCAAAGTAAATCCTGAACGTTCAGAAATCAAAAGTTAAAATGACGTTAAAATGCCATTACAATAATTAGTTTAACTAGCAGCCATGAAAAAAGTAGATAGAATGACTGCATGTTTTCAGTGTGTGGATTCTACGAACGAAACGACAGATATGCAATGGTAATGTATGCATTTTTTAAGGTGTTTTATGCACTTTTTTAAAAGAATGAAGGTGGATAGTGTGTGAGATGTGATTTAACGTAAACGAAGTAAATAAAAACAAAAAAACCAGCCGAGAAGGCTGGTTTTAGTATCACAGAATATTGAACTATTTAAACAAGTCAGCACTGATGGTGACACTTCCACCATTAGATTGCCATTCTCTTGTAATATGGAAATATTTAGCCCCTTTTGCTTCCGCACGTTTTGCTATTTGGTAACGTACTTCAGGCGTATTGGTGTAATATCCAGAGAATGTTATAGAGTCAAATGGAACCATTTGAGCCGCGGCTGTTTTGTTGACTTCTTCGATAACATAACCACTTGGCAGGGTCACACTAGTACGACCCGGTTGACTACTAGAGGTTTCAAAGAAGCGTCCGACTGCGGTTGTTGGTTCTTCAGAAGATGCAACACCAGGAATGCGAACTTTTTTAGCCGCTTCACCGCCTTCAGCTAATAGAGCACGGCCAGCGTCTGAATCAGCAGGAACCACTGCGTCTTCATTCAGTACTTGTCGCTTCGGCGCATCTTTCTTATAGATATAAGCTGTCGCTAGTGTGTTTCCGCCATCATTCATTGCGATATTACGAACCACATAGAACGAAGCTGCATTCTTCTCAAGGGCTTTTTTAGCAATAGCCTCATACAAGTCCGGTTGGGAAGGATAAAAACCGCTTACCGTAACGGTATCAAAAGGCTCGTATTCGGTTGCATCCGTTTTTGACATTTCCTCAACACCACCGAATACACGACGCTTCGGTGAATCAACTTCTGGTGCATCTTTTGCGTACACGTCTGCAACAACACGCATGTTGCCGCTATCACCTACATCATCAAGGCTTTGAATGTAAAAGGCATATGCCCCCATTTTATCAGCCCTACGGGAGACTGCATCGGATGCTTCATAAATAGCATTAAAGCGCCCGGTAACTGTTATACGCTCATAAGGTTTTAATTCAGTAGCCTGTTTTGGCGTCAATTCAACAGCCGCCTGAGTAGCAGTTATACTAGTTAATGACAGCACCGCGGCTGCGATGACCGTAGTTTTCAGCTTCATACAAAATCCTTCCGCCTTGCGCAATTTATTATAAACATGCTGAATCTTAGTTGTATCACATGTACGTGATTATTACACGTAACAGAACCTGTTGTCTCATGATTTTATTTTTATGAGAAATAAATATTTATTGACTAGTTAAATTTACCAGATTTTTTAAAGTATCCAGTATTTTATTGACCTAAAACTAAGATTTTCACAGCGAATTCCATTTACTGTCTAAGAATCGAGATCAATTATGGATCAGGACGCTTATTTTCAGTAGGTTATTAGAACATTAAAAATCTGTTTATGCACAAAATAAGACTTTTCTCTGTGATGATGGTCATTATTTTAGCAAACAGCCTATTAACAACATTACTTCAAGCATTAAAAAGGGAACATTATGCGTATTGGTATACCAAGAGAACGACTTGCCAATGAAGCGCGTGTTGCTGCTACGCCATCAACAGTGACTCAACTACTTAAGTTGGGTTTTTCTGTGTGTGTAGAGCAAAATGCGGGTCATTTAGCCAGTTTTGATGATGTAGCATATGAGCAAGTGGGTGCCGAAATCGTTGATCGTGACACTGCATTTGCTGCGGATATTGTTTTTAAAGTCAACGCACCTCTGGATGATGAAATTCCTTTGTTAAAAGAAGGAGCAACATTGGTGAGTTTCATTTGGCCGGCCCAGAATGCTGAGCTAATGGAAGCTTTAAAAGCTAGGAATATTAACGTGATGGCGATGGATGCGGTACCACGTATTTCACGAGCTCAGTCGCTTGATGCGCTGAGTTCAATGGCAAATATTGCAGGTTACCGTGCAATTGTTGAAGCTGCTCATGAATTTGGCCGTTTCTTTACGGGGCAAATCACTGCGGCAGGTAAGGTGCCACCAGCGAAAGTTATGGTTATTGGTGCTGGGGTTGCTGGCCTTGCTGCAATTGGTGCTGCGGGTAGCTTGGGCGCCATTGTACGAGCCTTTGATACTCGGCCTGAGGTAAAAGAGCAGGTTCAGAGTATGGGTGCTGAATTTCTTGAGCTCGATTTCAAGGAAGAGGCTGGCAGTGGCGATGGTTACGCCAAAGTGATGTCAGAAGCATTTATAAAAGCGGAGATGGAACTGTTCGCTGCACAGGCGAAAGAAGTCGACATTATTGTGACCACGGCACTGATTCCAGGCAAACCAGCGCCTAAATTGATTACCAAGGAAATGGTTGAATCAATGAAGCCGGGAAGTGTGGTTGTCGACTTAGCGGCTCAAACGGGTGGTAACTGCGAATTAACCCAAGCTGACAAATTAGTCGTGACCGACAATGGTGTGAAAATTATTGGTTACACAGATTTGCCAAGCCGTTTGCCAACACAATCATCCCAGTTATATGGCACCAACCTTGTTAACCTGATGAAACTACTGTGCAAAGAAAAAGATGGCGAAATTAATATTGATTTCGACGATTTGGTTATTCGCGGTGTTACGGTGATTAAACAAGGTGAAATCACGTGGCCAGCGCCCCCAATTCAGGTATCTGCTCAGCCGCAGGCGAAACCGCAAGCGGTGGAAAAAGTTAAAGCGCCTGAGAAAAAGATGTCACCGACGGTAAAATATGGCTTGATGGCATTAGCTATCATCTTGTTTGGTTGGTTCGCTAATTCAGCGCCAAAAGAGTTTTTATCGCACTTTACTGTATTTGCATTAGCTTGTGTGGTTGGTTATTACGTGGTGTGGAATGTGACTCATGCATTACATACACCGTTAATGTCAGTCACTAATGCTATTTCAGGGATCATCGTCGTGGGCGCCTTGCTTCAGATTGGAAGCGGTGGCTGGGTAAGCTTCTTATCCTTTATCGCCATATTGATCGCGAGTATCAATATTTTCGGTGGGTTTACTGTAACTCAACGCATGTTAAAAATGTTTCGTAAAGGATAAGGGGTAACTTATGTTGTCGAGTGGAATTGTGACAGCAGCTTACATCGTTGCTGCTATCCTGTTTATTTTCAGCCTTGCAGGGCTATCACGTCATGAAAGCTCCCAACGAGGGAATACTTACGGCATCATCGGGATGGCTATTGCATTGATAGCCACCATTTTAGGCCCTCACAGTGCAAATGTGGGCTGGATGATCGTTGCGATGGTTATTGGTGCGGTTATCGGTATTCGCTTAGCGAAAAAAGTTGAAATGACAGAAATGCCTGAACTGGTGGCTATTTTACATAGCTTCGTCGGTTTAGCTGCAGTTTTGGTTGGTTTTAACAGTTTTATTGCAAGTGAAGGGCACGCTGATGTTGTTATGGAAAACATTCATTTAACTGAAGTTTTCTTGGGGATTTTCATTGGTGCAGTTACCTTTACAGGTTCAGTGGTCGCTTATGGTAAATTATCAGGGAAAATGTCATCAAAACCGATGATGTTACCTAATCGCCATAAACTGAATTTAGCGGCGTTAGTTGTTTCATTTATTCTGTTAGTCATTTTCGTTAAAACAGAAAGTGTCGGCTTACAAGTCTTCTTGATGCTCATCATGACAGCGATTGCTTTAGCTTTTGGCTGGCATTTAGTGGCATCAATTGGTGGGGCGGACATGCCTGTGGTTGTTTCAATGCTGAACTCGTATTCAGGTTGGGCTGCTGCAGCGGCAGGTTTCATGTTAAGTAATGACTTGCTGATCGTCACAGGGGCATTGGTCGGTTCTTCAGGTGCGATTCTGTCTTATATTATGTGTAAGGCGATGAACCGTTCATTTATCAGTGTCATTGCAGGAGGCTTCGGTACAGATGGCTCTTCAACAGGCTCTGAGGAAGAAATGGGCGAATACCGTGAAATTACAGCAGAGGAAGTCGCTGAAATGTTGAAAAACTCAACATCAGTGATAATCACTCCGGGCTATGGTATGGCCGTGGCACAAGCACAATACCCTGTGGCAGATATTACGACTAAATTACGTGAGCGTGGTATCAATGTGCGTTTTGGTATTCACCCTGTTGCTGGGCGTTTACCAGGGCATATGAATGTCTTACTCGCAGAAGCTAAAGTGCCTTACGATGTCGTATTAGAAATGGATGAAATCAATGATGATTTCTCTGATACCGATACTGTACTTGTCATTGGTGCTAACGATACGGTTAACCCAGCGGCTCAAGATGACCCAAATAGCCCAATTGCAGGTATGCCAGTTCTTGAAGTTTGGAAAGCAAGCAATGTCATTGTATTTAAACGTTCAATGAATACGGGCTATGCTGGGGTACAAAACCCATTATTCTTCAAAGAAAATACACAGATGTTGTTTGGTGATGCGAAAGATAGCGTCGATGCAATCTTACGTGCATTGTAATTTAATGAGTCACTAATTCATTTAAAAATAATTAGTAAAGTAAATAAGAAGGGGGGATTGGTTAATTCCAATCCCCCCTTCTTGATATTTGAGAGCTAAATCAATTCATATGATGCAGTCTTATAAACGCATCATTTGAGGCAAAATCGTGCACAATTGGTTAGCCCTCGAGCAAAAGTAAACACTAATAAAAACGCAAATGCAGATATAGTCAGCATGCTCATCATGAGAACTCCGCCATTGAAATGGTCCATGACGTATCCTCCCACTAGACTACCAATGGTAATTAGAATTAAAAACATAAAGGTAATAAGGGCGGAACCTTTTTCGGTTAATTCTGGGACATGAACGTGCATCCACATATTGATTGTTGCAGGAACCATACCCGCAGCGATCCCCCATGAAGAAACGAATATGATACTGGTCGCCCAATTAAAATCTAAAACAGATAATGCGAGAAACGCTAAGGCTAATAAAAGTGCACTAATCGCGAAATTATAACGAACATTATATTTTCCGACATAACCCGCCAGTATATTGCCAACTACGCTGGCTACCCCAAAAAAGAGCAATAATGCTGAAATTTGTCCTTCGATAAAACCTGCGGTTTGTTTAAAGAACACCGTAAAATAATTATAGGCAGAGAAATGTGCTAAAAAAATCAGTGTGAATATAATTAACCCTTTACGTGCAATAGGGTGCGAAGGCATCAATAACAGTTCTTTCCATTGCATAGACGAAGAAGGTTTTAATGATGGTAAAGAGAAATATTGCATTAAAAATGCGACAGCACCTGCAATAACCAACGCAATATAAGGCATTCTCCAACCATAGTTATCAGATAACCAAGCGCCTAGAGGTACTCCGAGCACGGTAACTAATGTGACGGCCGAAAAGAATATTGTTACGGATGTGGTAATTGACATATTTTTAGGTGCTAGACGTATTACTAAGCCTGCTGCAACTCCCCAAAAACCCCCTAGTGCAATTCCTAATGCGAATCTACCTAATAAAACTAAGCTAAAATTAGATGCGAAAGCCGTAATTGCATTAGCTAATATCATGAGAGCAACTAAGAAAAGTAAGGCTTGGCGTCTATCAATATTTTTTGCATAGATGGGGACAAATAGAGAGGATGCCATACCTGCGATAGATGTGACAGTGACTGTAAGTCCTGCGGTACCTGTTGATATTTGAAAATCATAAGCGATGTTATTTAGCACACTAATGGCTAAAAACTCACCAGTAACAATAATGAAGCAAGCAAAAGTTGCAGATAATAGTGAAAGCCAGTTACCATTGTGCGAAGAAATATGAGTTGTTGTCATGCGCTTTCCATGAAAATTAAGTAGTTTACAAAAAAGAATGATTTTATAGTGATCGCTATAAAATCATGGCGCTATTGTTTATGTGAATTTAGGCGTTGTCAATTATTTTTATAATGATCACTATAAAATAGTTGTGGCATAGTGAATTGACTGCGAGTAAAGTGAGAATATGAATCAAATAAAACGCGGGCGGCCTAAAGGCTTTGACCAACAAGATGCACTAGCTAAAGCCATGCTATTGTTTTGGCGAAATGGTTATGTTGCAACCTCAATCAGCGATTTAACTCAAGAGCTAGGTATCACAGCGCCTAGCCTTTATTGTGCTTTTGGTGATAAAGCATCGTTGTTTAATCAATGTATTGATTATTATTTGATGAATGAAGCTTGTCCTATTTTGTCTATTGTAAAGCAAGCCAAAACAGCGAAAATTGCAATTGAATTGCTGATGTATGAAAGCGCTAAAAGGCTAATTCAGCCAAACAAGCCTGCAGGTTGTATGCTGATTACAGCGACAATGAATGGGTCAAAGCAAATCGAAGATGTGCAATTAAACGTCCAAGAAAAACGGAAAAGTTATCAGGAAATTTTACTGGCACGTATGCGTAAAGGCATTGATGATGGTGATGTTGCTCCAGATGCGCCGATTGAAGCTATCGTTGATTTTTATATAACGGTAATTGATGGTTTTACCATACAAGCTTGTGATGGAATTGATCTTGAAAGACTTAATCAAGTCATTTTTAATGCTATGCAAGCTTGGCCGATACTTAGTCAAAGTTCAGTTCAGCAATAACTTAGCCATGATAAAACTAGGTCCCAATAACATAAATATTATTGGGACCTAATAAGTTTTAGATGATTAGCTAATCATCATCAGCAGGGTTAATAGGACAAACAAAACCGTCAGGTTTAATCGCTAATAAATCACATTTTAGCTTATCGATGACATGCTCCGCGGTATTCCCTAAGAAAGCCGCTGAAATGCCTGTACGGCCCAAAATACCCAGTACCACAACCCCAGCGTGCAATTCTTCACACATATCTGGAATAATTTTTTCAGGTAGGCCTTCACGGACATGGGTATATTTTTCATCAATCCCAAATTTTTGCCGTAACTCTTTCATGGCAATTAAATGTTGGCCGCGTAGTGCATTGTTATATAAGCTCGGATCGAAATCAGGTAACTCTATGGCAATATTCATAGGAGCAACAGGATACGCACTCACTAAATGGATTTCCTGTTCTTTAATAATACGCGTTGCTAAGTCTTTTGTTTTTTCGACCAGTTTGATATTGAGGTCATCGTGATAAGATTCCTCATTTGATAAGTTAACGGCGACAACCACTGAACCGTGATCAGGCCATACTTTGTCTTTTACCATCCAAACGGGAGCAGGGCATTTTCGGAGTAAATGCCAGTCTAGTGGGGTAAAAATAATCGACTCAAAATTATCGGTTTGATGTGCCATTTTCAGTAACAGGTCATGTTCACCATTTATTACTTCCTGAATAATGGCCTCATATGGCTTGTTATGCCAAATAACTTTAATTTCAATATCAATGCCCGCTTCAAGATAGAAATGAGCTTGCTGTTTGATCCAAGCCATTTTTTGGCTTATTACACCTTTACGCATGGCATTACGTTCTTCAGGCGAAAGTAATGTTGTCATATCATATGAAAGGTCGTAAATAGGTAAAAACGCTTTTATCCGTCCACCATTACGCTGCACGATGTAGACAGCACGTCTTAATGCAGGTTGATCATCCTGATTTGGGTCAATTGCAACTAGCAGATTTTTATAGTTTGCCATATTGAAATCCTCTTGATACACGGATGTTTCCATATAGATAAACTATGATATTGAGATTAAATAGGCAAGAAATCTGGGAAAAAAAATGGAAACGGATCACTGATAACGTGATCCGTTTAGGGATATTAACATGTAATGGCTGAAACTTTACCTGCAATATCAGTCAGTTTTGTCATATCTTCGATAGTGATGTATTTACCTTTAACACTCAGCATGCCACTTTTTTGGAAACGACCTAAAAGGCGGCTAATGGTTTCAACGGTTAATCCAAGATAGTTACCGATATCCCCACGAGTCATGGTCAATCTAAATTCTCTTGGTGAAAAACCACGTTCTGCAAAGCGGTGGGATAAGTTAAGAATAAATGCAGCTAAACGTTCTTCTGCGTTCTTTTTGGATAATAAAAGGATCATTTCTTGATCGCCTTTAATTTCACCGCTCATTAAACGCATAATTTGCTGACGTAAATTAGGCATTTTGCCTGATAAATCGTCTAGAGTCTCAAATGGTATTTCACAAACCATTGAGGTTTCAAGTGCTTGTGCAAAACTTGGGTGCTGTGTATGAATGATAGCATCAAAACCAACAAGGTCTCCAGCCAAGTGAAAACCGGTAATCTGCTCATCGCCTTCTTCGGTTATTGTATAGCTTTTTATTGTACCTGAGCGGATGGCATATAATGAACGCAATTCATCACCAGCTTTAAATAAAGCTTGGCCTTTTTGAATAGGTTTTTTGCGCTCGATGATATTATCAAGTTGATCCAGTTCATGTTCATTCAGCGTAAAAGGAATGCAAAGTTGGCTAATACTGCAGTCCTGGCAATGAATAGCACAACCACCAGACTGGATGCGACGAACAACTCTTTTTTCTGGGATCATATTTAAGGCTCAATCAAGTTAAAATTATTGATATGAGTCAATTTTAACATAAGATGATGCAACTGGTAAGTAGTAAAGTATGACAGAATCGACTTAATAAACAAAAAAGCCTATCAGAGAAACTGCAAGAGATTTGTGAATTTAGATGTTAATGCTAATTTAAAGAAAATTGTTAAATATAAAGTTTGATGTAGATTAAATTTCAACCTTTAAACGATAAAAAAATGACATGTAGTGCTATTGTGATTAATACTTAAATTAATGCTAATAAAGCACGAAACATTAAACTAATTAGCATTAATTTAACACGAAAATAAATTTATGAATATCAATTTTTCAAATTAACCTCAAAAAGGAGAATATAATGACACTTACTCAACAGTCTTTACCCACTTCAATGACGGTTGTTGACATTATAGAGCCTGGCGGGCCAGAAAAACTGCGATTAATTGATAAACCATTACCTAGAGTGTCTGCAGGATATTTGCTTGTTAAAGTGGAAGCTGCTGGAGTTAATCGCCCTGATATTTTTCAGCGTAAGGGATCTTACCCTCCACCGGCAGATGCATCACCGATTATGGGACTTGAAATCGCAGGAACGATTGTTGCCAAAGCGGATGATGTAGATGAATGGCAGTTAGGCGATAAGGTTTGTGGGCTGGTGGCTGGAGGAGGTTATGCAGAATATTGTTTAGTACATAAAAACATCGCATTACCATTAGGAAGTCTTTCTTTTATCGAAGGGGCTGCGATACCTGAAAATTTTTTTACTGTATGGGCAAATGTTTTTCAAATAGGAAAACTTAAGAGAGATGAAACTGTACTTATCCATGGTGGGACATCGGGTATTGGCAGTGTGGCGATCATGTTAGCGAAAGCTTTTGGTGCAAAAGTATTAACGACGGTTGGTTCTGAAGAAAAAGTGGATGCAGCAAAACGACTTGGTGCAGATTGTGTTATTAACTATAAAAAAGATGATTTTGTTGAGGCGACGCTTAATTACACTTCTTCTTTAGGTGTTGATATGGTTGTTGATATTATTGGTGGAGACTATGTCGCTAAAAATTATCAAGTTGCCGCGAAATGTGGGCGAATTATCCAAATTGGGATGATGAAAGGTAACCCTAAAGAGTTAAATATGATGCCTTTAATGGTAAAAAGACTAACTCATACAGGTTCAACTATGCGCTCTCGGACTATTGAAGAAAAAGCATTGATCGCCCAAGAACTGAGAAAACAAGTCTGGGGTTTGTTACAAAATAGTAAAATTAAACCTATCATTAACAAAACCTATGATTTATCACAGGTGAAAGATGCTCATAAGCATATGGAGTCTGGGGATCTTATTGGTAAGATAGTTTTACTAAACAGTTAGTTGGCTCTACTTTTTGTGGTTTTTACTATTTAAGAATAACTAAAACAGAATAGTAAAAATCACATCCTCTATAACAATTTTTTTACATATTCAAGCTTTTTTAGCGTAAAAATCTCTTTACAGTTGACTAAATTTTGATTTTTTGTGCTTGCCCACAAATCAGAACGAAATTAGAAGGAGTTTGTTAATAATTTAATAGAGATCGATTATACCTATGAATAAGTTGGCCATTAACGGTTTGTTTATCAATAAATAATGTTTAAATGATATTTTTAAATGCATATCATTAATATATTGATATATCTTATAAACATAGTCCGTTATGCACTTTCCAATGATATTAAGTTAACTAACTTAAGTGCAATTAGCACGCGTTAATTGTAGTTTGAAGGTGTAGTAATGATGAATAATTTTAAAAACTCAAAAATAAATGTTGATGCATTATTTTTAGGTCCTAAATCTGAAAATGCTGTCTTTTTCAAAGAAATGATGGAGTATTCAGTTAGTGAACATATGCATTGGCGCTCTAGCTACCATCCTGAAGATCCTGAACTTATCTCTACCGTTGACCGTTATGCTCCCGAATACCGAGATACGCTTTATCGTACTGAAGGCATTCTTAATCAACTCTCTTCAAAATTAAAAACAACATCGGTTCCGTGGTTTTCTCCCCGTTATATGGGACATATGAATGCAGACACGTTGATGATTTCTAATTTGGCTTATGTCATGGCAATGATGTATAACCCCAATAATTGTGCACAAGAATCGTCACCAACGACAACGGTTTTGGAAATAGAAGCAGGGTTAGATTTATGTGCCATGTTTGGTTATGACGTACAACATGCTTGGGGGCATATTACATCTGGCGGAACGGTAGCTAACTACGAAGGGCTATGGGTAGCTAGAAATATTAAAACCCTTCCATTGGCGATTATGCAACATCCGCAATCCCAAGATCTATTAAAGGATAAAACTGAAAAAGAGTTACTCAACCTCTCTGTTTCTGAGGTTTTAGATTTAATTGATGAATTAAAGAAACGGCACATTTTCGAAGAAATTCGTGATTTGACCTGCCGTGGTGTTGGAATAGAGCAAGGAAAACTCGGTAAGTTATTGGTACCGCAGTCTAAACACTATTCATGGATGAAAGCGATGGATATTCTTGGTTTAGGCCAACAGAATATTGTGCAACTACCCGTTGATGCAAGTTATCGAACGGATGCGCATAAAATGCGGGAAACCGTATTTGCATTGATTGAGCAAGGGGAGCCAATTTTAGCCGTAGTTGCCGTTGTTGGAACCACAGAGACTGGTGCAATAGACAATGTAAAAGAAGTCATTGAGCTACGACGTGAATGTGAACAACGTTTTGGGGTTTCCTTCTATGTGCATATTGATGCCGCTTATGCGGGATACGCTTGCGCGATGTTTCGTGATGAAGAAAATCAATTTATGGAGTATGAGAACGTAATCCAACGTTATCATAGTGAAGGAATTTTTCCTGAAAACATGGTGTGGCCAAAGCGCGATGTTTATGAAAGCTTTAAAGCATTAAGCCAAGCTGACTCTATAACTGTTGATCCTCATAAAGTGGGGTTTATTCCGTATGCCGCAGGTGCCATCTGTATGAAGGATAAGCGGATTGTGGATTTAGTGTCTTATCATGCCGCATATGTATTTGA
The DNA here is from genome assembly GCF_028484875.1 of Providencia sp. PROV032. Classification (NCBI taxonomy): domain Bacteria; kingdom Pseudomonadati; phylum Pseudomonadota; class Gammaproteobacteria; order Enterobacterales; family Morganellaceae; genus Providencia; species Providencia sp. PROV032. The sequence goes on along the minus strand of NZ_JAMPSX010000006.1, from coordinate 115,527 downwards.
AGAAGTAGAAGAAAAACAGCGTAAAACAGAAAAAGCGCAGAATGTATTACTTGGCTCTTCTATTATGGAAGGGTCAAAAGCAGGGGCAACTGCAGCCGCGGTATGGGCTGCACATCGTTTAGTCCCGTTAAATATTTTAGGGTATGGAAAAGTAATTGCGGCAGGGATCACCACAGCCAATTGGATGATTGACAAGATAAATCAATGTGAGCCCTTTATTATTGAAGAGCGCCAGTTTTCAATTATTGCGATGCCCACACCGGACTTTCACATGATTAATTTTATGTTTCGTGAAATCGGTAACACATCTTTAGAAAAACAAAATCAATTAAATAAACGGTTATATGAATTATGTTCTTATGCCGCAGGTCGAAGTTATTCTAATGATTTTCTCACCTCATCAACCTCACTAACACATGAAGAGTATGGCGATAACCCACTGAGCTTATGCCGAGATGCACAGTTTTCTGATAATGAATGGCATAAAGTACGGTCAATTTATGTGCTACGGGCAGCGATAATGACGCATTGCTTGCGCGATAAGGCTCATTTTGAAACCTATTGGATGGAATTAAAAAATATTTTTGAAGACAAACTGCAACATCTCATTAATGAAGAAAATAAGTTAAATCATTCCAATTATAAAATTAAAATTTAATTACTTGTTAGGATCTCAATATGAAAAATCGCACACTTGGTAGTGTATTTATTGTTGCAGGTACTACGATTGGCGCAGGTATGTTAGCTATGCCTATCGCTGCCGCTGGTAATGGTTTTTTAGTGAGTTTGGCGATGTTATTAGTATTGTGGGCATTGATGTGTTACACGGCATTGCTTTTGGTTGAAGTTTACCAACATGAATCTCACGAAACTGGGATCGGTAGTGTTGCTCAACGGTACTTAGGGCCCAGCGGTAAATTTATTACAGGTTTCAGCATGATGTTCCTTATGTATGCATTGACAGCGGCTTATGTGAGTGGCGCAGGGGAAATTATTACTTCAAATTTAAAAAGTAGTTTTGCCATTGATATGGCTGATTGGATGGGAATTGTTGTATTTACCATTATTGGTGGGGGAGTTGTATGTTTTGGGACTTCATCAGTAGATTTTATCAACCGTATTTTATTTGCTGCGAAAATTGTTTTCTTAGTCATTATATTGGCGTTAATGATACCTCATGTTGAGCAACAGAATTTATTAGCAGCACCAACTGAAAAAGTCCTCATTTTATCGGCGATCCCCGTATTTTTTACCTCATTTGGTTTTCATGGCAGCGTTCCCAGTATCGTTAAATATATGGGGGGAGATGTCAAAAAACTCCGTGTTATCTTTATCATCGGCAGTGCTATCCCGTTAATCGCTTATATTTTATGGCAAATTGCAACATTAGGGAGTATTGGCACAACAACATTTGTTGGTATTCTGGCTGAAAACGCAGGGCTTAATGGGTTGCTCGATGCAATTAAGGATGTAGCTCAATCAGGAAAAACAGAATTAATCGCACAGATGTTCATGAGTTTGGCTTTAGCAACTTCTTTCCTTGGGGTCGCTTTGGGGTTATTTGACTTTTTAGCTGATTTATTTAAACGCCAAGATAACGCCTCTGGGCGCATACAAACGGGGTTACTCACCTTTGGACCACCGCTAGTTTTTGCTTTATTTTATCCGAAAGGGTTTGTGATGGCGTTAGGGTATGCTGCGATTGCACTTTCAATACTGGCCTTATTGTTGCCTAGCGCAATGGCATTCAAATCAAGATCATTAAATCAACGGAAATATCAAGTATTGGGGGGTGGGTTAGGCCTATCATTGGTATTTATTTGTGGAATTATCGTTATTGGTGTTCAGTTAGGGATTGTCTTCAACATATTACCAAATATTGGTTAATAGAATACATGTATACCAGCCAGCCATCTCTTGATGGCTGGCTCAATTCCTAAAAGCCTTTCCTAAATTTACTGCATAATTTACTCAGCTAGACAATTTACCGCACATTTTTACTGTTGTATCGACAGTTAGTCGGTATAATCCATATAAGAATGATTATCATTAGCACGTTATGCACAAAACAGATATATCTAAAGCTAGCATTTTCTGTAAAAGTAACTATTATATTAGATATATCGGTTTTAGTGCGAATAACCACTGAGAATTTTAATGGCAAGTGAACAACAACTAGACCTGTGTTTGTGTAACGGTAAAAGTGTTAGCCGTATGTTTAACCCTAAACAGTTGAGGATTTATATCCTGCATCTACTGACAGGGGGAATTAATTACGGCTATGAGCTAATAAAAAAAATTGCAGAAGAGACAGCAGGTTTTTATTGCCCAAGCCCAGGGGTGATATATCCAACTCTGACGTTGCTAGAGGAGTTAGGGTTTATTTCAGCAGGTAAAGATAATGGAAAAGGGCGAAAGTGTTATGTCATTACACCTGAAGGCCGCTGTTTTTTATTACTCAAGGCTGAAATATTGGCAGAAGTTCAACTAAAATTAAAATATGCACAGGAATTAAAAGCAGGTAATCAATTTGCAAATGAAATTGAATGTGCTGTAGACAAATTTAAGTCATTGTTAAGACACCAAATCGTGATACAACAGTTGACGAAAGAAGAGACAACAAGAGTCGTTGAGATCATTAACCGAGCAGTGGAACGAATAGAGCAAGTCAATGCCGTGTTAGTGGCAGAGGAAAAATAAAATGGCTAAAACGAATGATATTATACAAGCAAAAGAGCGTTTATATATGAAAGAAACAAGTGAAATACCACAAACTGACGTCCCGGTTTCATCTGAAAATGAACAGCCTGTAAATACGAATAAAGATGTTAAGTTTAAAGAGGTTGTATGTCCGAGTGTCCCAACTTCATATTTTAAGCGAGCTAAGAAACAAAAAATAAAATAACAATTTGGATAGTTTACAAAATCTTTATTCACATAAAATGCATAAAGAATAAACTTTGTTTATTCTCATTATTGGTAAAAACGGGATTTAAATTTCTGTAATGTCGTCAATAAGGTAAATTTCAGGGTGTATATAATTATTTTGTAAACTGTAACTATCATCCTATATTAATATACAACTTCTTCAGAAAATCCCCTGGTCACTAATGTGACCAGGGGTATTGGTTACAAGCCCAATTTAGCGTGTATTTTGGCTATTTCGTTGCTCCATTGTTGTTGTAACTGTGGTTTTTGGTGGCTTAATTTGCGTTTTTGATCCGCAAGTAATTTTTGCTCCAATATTAGCAATGTCTCTAATAACACATCCTCATGAGCAGTTTCTCCTCGAGAAATTTCAATCGTCGATTTAATTGGGGCATCTCCCCCAAGCGTAGCCGCTAATAATGGTTGTGCTTGCTGCTCGATTTTATGATAGATATCATCAAGATTAAGGTATTCCTCTAACCGATTATCATCGATAAACCAGAATCGTTGACAGCTATTTTCAATGAGCCACCTATCATGGCTTACAATTAATAGCGCCCCTGAAAATAAGCTAATTTGCTCGCAAAGTGCTTCCTTACCTTCTAAATCAAGGTGATTGGTCGGTTCATCCAACAAAATCAACTCGTACTGGGCCAAACTTAAGCCAATAAACAACAATCTAGCGCGTTCGCCACCGCTGAGTGTAGCGACTTTTTGTTGATGGCGAGAGTAGGAAAAACCGGCGCCAATCAATGCCATTTTTCGTTGTTCATCGGTTAAAGGTGCAAAATGCCGTAATGCATCTAATAGGCTATCATTATCATTTAGCTGCTCTAATTGTTGGTCATAATACCCAGCACTAATTGCCGGATGAAACTTCAATTGTGCGCTATAGCGTAAATCTTGCTGATAATGTTGCCAAAGTAGACGCAGTAGTGTTGATTTACCGCAGCCATTGGCCCCCATGATAGCGATGCGATCACCACTTTTTACTTGATGAAATGCCGTTTTAAATAACGGATTTCCTTTCGGTGTTGAGACAACGGCGCCTTCCAATTCCAAAACTCTATCTGCTGGAATGGCTTTGCCATTTAATGCAAGCCTCCATTGATAGCCTTCGGTTAATTCAGTTTGAGTGTCTTTAAGGCGGTCAATCTGTTTTTCCATTTGCTTAGCTTTACGTGATAAGGCTTCATTATCATAGACATGTCCCCAAATCGCTAAACGCTTGGCGCTTGATGCAATACGGTCAATCTCTTTTTGCTCTGCTTGATTACGGCGTGCATCTGTGATGTCTTTTTCACTCAATGCTTGCCGTGCTGCACTGCAAGGTAATCGATAAAAATGCAGTGATTTATCTCGTAAGATCCAAGTGCAGTTACTGACCTTATCTAATAACGATTGGTCATGGGAAACTAGCACAAAACTACCTTTCCATGATTGTAAGAAATTGCCTAACCAAATAAGTGTGGGTAAATCTAAATGATTACTTGGTTCATCGAGTAACAGTAAATCGGGTTGTTCAATTAAAGCACGCCCAAGAAGCAAACGTGTATGTTGCCCGCCACTGATTGCATTCGCTTTTTGTTCCCATTGCTCAGACGTAAAACCTAATTCTGATAATATAACTTCCGCCCGCCAACGGTCAGTGACTTTATCTTGTTCAGGTAATTTTTGAACAAGTGCATCAAGCAGTGTCAAACTGGCAACATCATCGGGTAAGTGTTGTTCAATATAAGCAGTAACACAATGATTCGAATAAGTGATACTGCCACTATTGGGGGAGAGTTGTTGGGTTATTAGCTTCAACAATGTACTTTTGCCACTTCCGTTATGGCCAATTAAACCAATACGGTCACCTTGTTGAACAGTAAAAGAGATGTCATTCAATAAGGTAGAGGTTGAGGTATCGTAATTTAATGATTTTACAGTTAATAAAGTGCTCATAGCTTACTCAAATTTTAGGCATAAAAATGCCAGGGTATAGTCGTTACGACAACCCAGTAAGCTGAGGGAAGGTTTTCTTTAGTGACTTCGCTCAGGCAGGGTTATCGCAGTATAAAACTGTGAAAGCCTGAGCTCTGGCGATTACCAAAGAAGTGTGAATATTCAATAAGATCACACAACAACATAAATTAGCCTCCTTAATATTCATCTAGTTAATCGATGAGGTAATTATAGCAAATATATTATTTAATCAACAATGTCTAGAAATGCGTTGTTTAATGATTATTGTAAAAGCAGTATTGTTGTAGATGTAAGTATATTCGCAGGTATAAATGATACTTATATCATGCGGGAAGAGATGAATAATATTGCTGTGAATTGGGTTCTTGTTATGTAACGTTTAAAATCATGATTCAAATAACAAGAGAGCCCCAAATGAATGTAGAAATAAAAACCGCAACCCGTGATGACGCTGCTTTGATATTAGATATGATCATTGAATTGGCAGATTATGAAAAAGCACGTCATGAAGTTAAAGCCTCGGTGGCCGATATTGAAAACTCCCTATTTGGCGCTAATTCAAGCACAGAAGCTTTAATCTGTTATGTGGATGGGACGCCAGCAGGATATGCCGTATTCTTTACTAGCTATTCAACATGGTTAGGCAATAACGGTATTTATTTAGAGGATTTATATGTCTCCCCTGATTTTCGTGGTGCGGGAGCAGGAAAAAAATTATTAAAGCATATTGCAGTGCTAGCCGTCGAACGAAAGTGCCAACGGTTGGAATGGAGTGTGTTAGATTGGAATCAGCCTGCAATTGATTTTTATAAAAGTATTGGTGCAGAGCCTCAAGATGAATGGGTTCGCTACCGAATGGATGCGAAAACAATTGCGCAATTTGCTAATTAGCTTGCTCACCCCCCGATGTTCTCGGGGGAAGTTAACTAGTTTTAAAATTATTTATCACAACGGTAATAGGTTAGTTTATCTTCATCTACCATAATACCCGTCCCCGGTGCCGTTGAAGCCTCTGCGAAACCCTCTTTAATGACTAAAGGAACTGCGCTCAAATCATCTGCAATTTCAAGGAAATTTGTTAGTTCTGCTGCATGTTGGCAAGTATTTTTTCTTGCGCAGGCAAATTGGATATTAGCTAGCGTACCTAACTGAGTATCTCCTTGATTACCCACGTATACCGGCACTTGTAAACCTTCACATAATGCCGCAATTTTAGCGGATTCAGTAAAGCCTGTACGCGCTGTTTTGATACAAATAAATGAAACCATTCCGTCATTGATTTCTTGAGCAACATCATTAAGAGATGTGCAACTCTCATCACCGCAAATAGGTTGAGCCAGCACATTCGCCAATTTTTTGCGACCTATACGATCACTGGCTGGGGAGGGTTCTTCGAAAAATAAAAAATTTTCATCGCGCAAAGATTGAGCTGCATAAATAGCATCATGAGCAGGCCAGCCATGATTAGAGTCAAGATATAAACAGGCTTCTGGCATAGCTTTGCGTAATGCTTTGCATGCAGTGATGTCCGCATGAACGTTACGACCCGTTTTTACCTTAAATGTTGTCACTCCATATTTGTCTTTCATCATCAACGCGTGTTCAACCATTTTTTGTGGTTGGTCGTAACCTATCATATGGCTAACTGCGATTTTATTATCCCATCCACCCAAAAGTTGATAACAGGGGCGTTGGTATAACTGACCTAATGCATCCCAAATGGCCATATCTATTGCCGCCCGGGCGGTTTGATTTCCAGTGACCCACCGCATTGCATGATAGACACGTTCAATATTTCTAAGATCAATATTTGCCAGTGAAGGCCAAAACCAAGATTGGATAGCATAAATGATAGACGCTTGGGATTCGCCATAAATATAAGGTCGTGATGGGGCTTCTGCGCAGCCTATTATCCCTTCATCAGTATGAATACGGACTAATACATTTTCCACTTCAGTAATGCTACCTGTGGCAAACTCAAGTGGTGTTAAATAAGGAATTTTATAAGGAATAGTCTCTATTCGTATGATTTTCATTATATTTCACTCATGTTATAAAGAAAAAAACAGCCATATTGGATTTACTATGAGTAAATTTAGCGCTAATTACCGGATTAAAAATGAGAGCTAAGTCAAATTATAGTCTTAAAACGATTGGTTAAAGATATGAGGAAGACGAAAAGCACAATGAGTGCAAAAAAGTGGCTAAAATGATGGGTCTTGAGTTATCTAATTTAGTTGATAAAATTTAACATGTATTTTCTTTGCGGAATAAATACAAAAGTATTTTGAGTCATTAATTTATTATTTATGGTATTTACGCATAAAGTATTTGTTAAATTTAGATAATTTATTGTATCGAAAAGTTAAGCCATTTAGCATGATATAAAACATTTTTGGGCATTAAATGCGGTATCTGTACCATATTCGTTTATGCAATGATTTTTGTGATGAAAGACAGTATATGTTTGTTAGTTAACTGATAAAATTTTATAAAATATAAAAAAATATAATAATAAACCAGATCTGCTTTTTATCGGATCTAAGAATAGCATCACCTATTGAGATATACGTATTTCAGCTGTAAACAGTTATTCCATTTTATTAATTCACCTGGGGTAATAATCATAAATAATTGTTGAATGTTGTTTTTCATATAAAGAAAAGGGATGGTATGAAAATAAATAAGCAAAAAATATCTTTTTACATCATTTTAATATTAATTATTGTAGCGGGTGGTCTTTATTACTGGAATGTTAATTCAGGCGGGCTACCTGCTGGGTTCGCGCAAAGTAATGGTCGCATAGAAGCAACGGAAATTGATATTGCTACTAAGACTGCCGGGCGCATTGAGACAATTAATGTTAAAGAAGGGGATTTTGTTAAAGAAGGGCAAGAACTTGCTCGTATGGATACGCGAGCACTCCAAGAACAACTCCATGAAGTACAGGCTCAGTTACGCCAAGCGGTTAGCGCGGTGACGACAGCCGAATCAGCATTAGCGCAACGTAAAAGCGAAAAAGTTGCAGCCCAAGCGGTTGTTCGTCAACGTGAAGCGGAATTAGATGCTGCACAGAAACGACTAAATCGCTCTAGAGCTTTGGTGAGAACAAACGCAGTTTCCCAACAACAAGTGGATGATGATACCGCACAGATGCAAGGTGCTCGCGCAGCACTGGAAGCGTCGAAAGCCCAAGTGGCTGCTGCGACATCAGCGATTGATTCTGCGAGCGCGGGTATTGTTCAAGCTAAAAACCGTGTTGATGCAGCGACAGCAACGGAACGTCGTATTATCGCGGACTTAGATGACAGTATTCTCAAAGCACCGAGAAACGGACGTATTCAATATCGTGTAGCAGAACCCGGTGAAGTCCTTGGTGCTGGTGGACGAGTTTTGAATATGGTCGATTTGAGTGATGTGTATATGACCTTTTTCTTACCAACAGAAGACGCAGGTAAAGTTGCCCTGGGGAGTGATGTCCACATTATACTCGATGCTGCACCAAATATCGTGATCCCAGCGAAAGCCACCTTTGTAGCAAGTGTCGCACAATTCACGCCGAAAACCGTAGAAACACAAAATGAACGCTTAAAATTAATGTTCAGAGTACGTGCGCGTATTTCTCCTGAATTATTAGAGCAACACCTCGAATATGTGAAAACTGGGCTACCTGGAAAAGCGTATGTGCGTTTAGATCCGAATGAATCTTGGCCTGCTGAACTTGAGGTGAGATTACCACAATGACCAATAAACTGATGGATGATGTGATTATCGATATACAGCATGTCAGCCAACATTATGGTGATAATTGTGCGTTGGATGACATTGTACTTTCCATCCCAGCCAGAAAAATGGTTGGGTTGATTGGCCCAGATGGTGTAGGGAAATCAAGCCTGATTTCTCTGATCGCAGGGGCAAGAGTGATTCAACAAGGCCAAATAACAGTACTTGATGGTGACATGAATGATATTGAACACCGTCGTGCAGTTTGCCCTCGTATCGCTTACATGCCTCAAGGGTTAGGAAAAAACCTTTACCATACGTTGTCGGTTTATGAAAACGTTGATTTTTTTGGCCGCTTATTTGGCCAATCAAAAGCTGAGCGTGAATATCGCATTCAAGACTTACTTGAAAGTACTGGCTTAGCACCCTTTAAAGATCGTCCTGCTGGCAAGTTATCAGGGGGAATGAAACAAAAGCTGGGGTTATGTTGCGCCTTGATTCATGACCCTGACTTATTAATTTTGGATGAACCTACCACTGGAGTTGACCCCTTATCTCGCGCACAATTTTGGGATTTGATTGATCGCATTCGTTTACGACAAACCAATATGAGTGTTTTGGTCGCAACCGCTTATATGGAAGAAGCGGAACGTTTTGATTGGCTAGTGGCAATGGATGATGGCAAGGTGCTCGCTACAGGCCATGCATCTGAATTAAAAGCCCAAACGCAATGTGATGACCTTGAAGCTGCATTTATTGAATTACTACCTGAAGAAAAACGCAGTGGGCACAAAAAGGTGGTGATCCCTGCGCGTGATACCTCGAAAGACAATATTATTGCCATTGAAGCCCAAGACCTTACCATGCGTTTCGGTGACTTTGTGGCGGTTGACCATGTGAATTTTAAGATCCCAAAAGGGGAGATTTTTGGTTTCTTAGGCTCGAATGGTTGTGGCAAGTCAACCACGATGAAAATGTTGACGGGTTTGTTACAAGCCAGTGAAGGGCAGGCATGGCTATTTGGCCAAGAAATAGACCCGAAGGATATCGAAACACGCAAGCGTGTCGGCTATATGTCACAAGCATTCTCGTTATATAGTGAACTGAGTGTTGAGCAGAACCTCGTGCTTCATGCCAAGCTTTTTCATATATCTGAGGATAAAATCCCTCAGCGAGTTGACGAAATGTGCCAACGTTTTGAGCTTGAAGAAGTCAGGGATACCATGCCAGATGACCTGCCTCTGGGTATTCGCCAGCGCTTATCGTTGGCCGTAGCGGTGATCCACGAACCAGAGATGCTAATACTGGATGAGCCAACTTCAGGCGTAGACCCCGTTGCCAGAGATATGTTCTGGAATTTAATGGTTGATTTATCAAGACGTGACGGTGTCACAATTTTTATCTCCACCCACTTTATGAATGAAGCGGAGCGCTGTGACCGTATTTCATTGATGCATGCAGGCAAGGTCTTAGATTGTGATACTCCCGCTAACCTGACCAAAAAAAGAGGGCTTGGCACGCTTGAAGAAACCTTTATCGCCTATTTACAGGATGCCGTGGGGGATGCAGGACAAGGACAAGAGACCGCGCCAGAGTTCCACGTTGACCCTGAACTAAAAGAACAAGCGACTGAAGCATTGAAAAAACGTTTTAGTTTGCGTCGGTTATTCAGCTATTCCATACGGGAAGGCATGGAGTTACGTCGTGATCCAGTACGTTCAACATTGGCGTTATTGGGAACGGTCATTCTTATGTTTATCATGGGTTACGGTATCAGTATGGATGTGGAAAACTTACGTTTTTCAGTGCTAGATCGTGACCAAACTGGGCTAAGCCAGGGATATACGTTGAACTTAGCTGGTTCACGTTATTTTATCGAACAACCACCAATCAAGGATTATGATGATTTAGAGGCGGGTATGCGTAGCGGTAATATTACTGTTGCGATAGAAATTCCACCTAATTTTGCAAGGGATGTGGCCCGAGGGAGTAACGTTAAAATTGGTGTATGGATTGATGGTGCCATGCCAAACCGTGCTGAAACTGTGCGTGGCTATGTACAAGCGATGCACTTAGCATGGCTGAGCACGATGGCTGCACGCCAACCAGCTGGCGTTGCTGGGATGCCGGCTATCGACATTGAAACTCGATATCGCTATAACCCAGATGTTCGTAGCTTGCCGGCAATTGTTCCCGCAGTTATTCCATTATTATTAATGATGATCCCAGCCATGCTGAGCGCGTTGAGTGTTGTTCGGGAAAAAGAGCTCGGTTCGATTATCAACCTTTATGTTACTCCGATCACCAAATTAGAGTTTTTGCTTGGAAAACAGCTCCCTTATATTTTATTGGGTATGTTTAACTTTGTGTTACTTTGCATATTATCGGTATATATATTTGGTGTTGAATTTAAAGGCAGTTTTCTGACGTTAACGTTGGCTGCATTTTTGTATATCAGTATTGCAACAGGCATGGGGTTATTAATTTCATGCTTTATGAAAAGCCAAATTGCGGCAATTTTTGGGACTTCTATCATTACGTTGATACCCGCGACTCAATTTTCAGGAATGATTGACCCTGTCTCATCATTGGAAGGTATTGGCCGCTGGGTTGGGATGGTTTATCCAACATCACATTTTTTGACTATCACGCGAGGAACTTTCTCTAAGGGATTAAATTTATTCGATTTACAATCATCATTTATCCCATTACTGATCACCATACCTTTGGTTATTGGGCTAAGTGTTCTATTCCTGAAAAAGCAGGAGGCATAGGGATGATCCGTAAAATTCAGAATATTTTTAACCTAGGGGTCAAAGAATTACGCAGTTTAGGCCGCGATAAAGCGATGTTAGCTTTGATTGTTTTTGCTTTTACGGTGTCGATTTATTCGTCAGCAACCGTGACGCCTGGATCTTTACATAATGCGCCTATTGCGATTGCTGACCAAGATAAATCACAGTTATCAAACCGAATAATCAATAGTTTTTATGCGCCTTATTTCTTACCCCCTGTTGATATTACGCCAGACCAAATCGATGGTTTGTTAAATCGTGGTTCATATACATTTGCATTAGATATTCCACCTAACTTTCAACGTGATGTACTTGCAGGGCGGCACCCAGAAATTCAAGTCAATATTGATGCGACAAGGATGAGTCAAGCTTTCTTAGGAAATAGTTATATTCAAAATATTACTTTAGGGGAAGTGAATGAGTTTCTAGCAAAATACCGTAGTAATGCGAGTTTACCTGTCGATTTGGAAGTGCGCATGCGCTTTAACCCCAACTTGACGCAGTCGTGGTTTGGTTCTGTTATGGCAATTATTAATAATATCACCATGTTATCAATTGTTTTAACGGGAGCGGCGCTGATCCGCGAGCGGGAGCACGGTACAGTCGAGCATTTGATGGTTATGCCACTCACGCCATTTGAAATTATGATGTCGAAAATATGGTCAATGGGGCTGGTGGTACTGATTGCATCAGGCGTTTCCTTAATTTTGGTGGTAAAAACATTGCTACAAGTCCCCATCGAAGGGTCTATCTTATTGTTTATGTGTGGGGTGGCCTTGAGTTTATTTGCGACAACGTCGATTGGTATCTTTATGGGGACGATTGCGCGGTCTATGCCTCAATTTGGTTTATTGATGATCTTAGTGCTATTACCATTAAATATGCTTTCTGGTGGGATGACAGCGCGAGAAAGTATGCCTCAGCTTGTTCAAGATATTATGTTAACCATGCCGACAACGCACTTTGTTAGCCTTGCTCAAGCGATTTTATATCGCGGTGCTGGCTTCCAAATTGTTTGGCCTCAATTTGCGGTGCTCGTGGTGATTGGCGCTGTTTTCTTTTCCCTCGCACTCATTCGTTTTCGTAAAACGATTGCCACCATGGCATAACGGACTGTACATAAAATAGCCTTTATAAATAGATCTTATAAATAAAACGCTTGCTGAATGGCTCAGCAAGCGTTTTAATGCTTCACCTATTAATTGTTATGACATAGTTAGGTTGCGCCTATCAAATCGATAGCGGGTAATGATTGGATAAAGCTGCTGTAAAACAGTAACTTAATAGGCAACCAAACAGGAGAACATCATATGTCATTAATTAATACTCAAATCAAACCATTTACTAATCAAGCATTTAAAAACGGTGAATTCATCGAAGTTTCTGAAAAAGATGTTGCAGGTAAATGGAGCGTTTTCTTCTTCTATCCAGCAGACTTTACTTTTGTTTGCCCAACTGAATTGGGTGACATTGCAGACCATTACGAAGAATTCCAAAAATTAGGTGTTGAAATCTTCTCTGTTTCTACCGACACACATTTTACCCATAAAGCATGGCACGCAAGCTCAGAAACTATCGGTAAAATCAAATATGCCATGATCGGTGACCCAACAGGTGCATTAACACGTAACTTCGAAAACATGCGTGAAGATGAAGGCTTAGCAGACCGTGGTACTTTCGTTGTTGACCCACAAGGTATTATTCAAGCGATTGAAGTTACTGCAGAAGGCATTGGCCGTGACGCTTCAGATTTACTGCGTAAAGTAAAAGCGGCGCAATATGTTGCTAGCCACCCAGGTGAAGTTTGCCCAGCTAAATGGAAAGAAGGTGATGCAACGCTGTCTCCATCTTTGGACTTAGTCGGCAAAATCTAATTAATCTAACTCGATTGATTAATTACTGAATAATTCAGGTTGCAGGTGTTTAGGCCTGCAACTTGGATCATGACGGGTATATGTACCCGATTTTACGATAAAAATTAAAGGGGATTACATGCTCGACAATAATTTACAGGCACAATTGAAAGCCTATTTAGAACGTTTAACTAAACCCGTTGAATTAGTTGCTAATATAGATGACAGCCAAAAATCAAATGAAATCAAACAGCTGTTAGAACAAATTGCATCACTGTCAGATAAAGTCACTGTACGTGAAGAACGCAACAGCGCATTAAGAACACCGTCTTTTTTAATTACTAACCCAGGTACAGATAGTGGTTTGCGTTTTGCAGGCTCACCTCTGGGACATGAATTTACTTCTCTTGTGCTGGCATTATTGCAGATTGGTGGTCATCCATCGAAAGAAGCGCAAGAGTTATTAGAGCAAGTTAAAGGCCTTGAAGGCGAGTTCCACTTTGAAACTTATTATTCTTTATCTTGCCATAACTGCCCAGATGTTGTTCAAGCACTGAACTTAATGGCGGTTTTAAATCCAAATGTTAGTCATACCGCTATTGATGGTGCACTTTTCCAAAATGAAATTGATGAACGCAATGTCATGGGCGTTCCTGCCGTTTTTCTGAATGGAAAAGAGTTTGGCCAAGGCCGTATGACACTCAGTGAAATTGTGAGCAAAGTTGACACGAATGCCGATGCGCGTGCAGCGAAATCACTGACAGAGCGCGAGCCTTTTGAAGTCCTCGTAATTGGTAGTGGCCCAGCTGGGGCTTCAGCAGCAATCTATACCGCACGTAAAGGGATCCGCACAGGCGTGATAGGCGAGCGTTTTGGTGGGCAAGTGATGGATACGGTTGATATTGAAAACTATATTTCAGTTATCAAAACGGAAGGGGCTATTTTTGCAGGCGCATTGAAGAACCACGTGGACAGCTATGATGTTGATGTCATTGATGGCCAATCAGTTGCAAAACTGATCCCTGCGGCAGAAGAAGGTGGATTACACCAAATCGAAACTGCATCAGGTGGGATCTTAAAATCACGCAGTATTATTATTTCAACGGGTGCTCGCTGGAGAAATATGGGTGTTCCAGGGGAACAAGAATACCGTACGAAAGGCGTTACATTCTGCCCACACTGCGATGGCCCATTATTTAAAGGCAAGCGTGTTGCCGTGATTGGCGGTGGTAACTCAGGTATTGAAGCGGCTATTGACTTAGCAGGTGTCGTTGACCATGTGACTGTACTGGAGTTTGCGCCAGAACTAAAAGCGGACTCAGTATTACAGCAAAAAGCACGTAGCATGAAAAATGTGGATATTATCGTTAATGCGCAAACCTTAGAAGTAAAAGGTGATGGCAGTAAAATGACGGGTCTTGAATATAAAGATCGCACTGATGATAGCGTACATTTATTAGAAGTGGCGGGAGCATTCGTACAAATCGGTTTATTGCCGAATACCAATTGGTTAGGTGACACCGTTGCCAGAAACCGTATGGGCGAAATTGAAATTGACGCACGCAATGAAACCAGTATTAAAGGTATCTTCGCTGCTGGTGACTGTACAACCGTTCCATATAAGCAAATTATTATTTCAGCCGGAGAAGGGGCCAAAGCCGCACTTAGCGCATTTGATTACCTCATCCGCACAAGTACCAGAACCGCTGAATAGGTGTAATTTACTTTATATTCAGTGAGTTGTAGTCAAAAGGCACTCGGGGGCGAGTGCCTTTTTTTGTGCATAATAATACGCCACCTTTTATTATTGTAGCGAATGGTTCTTACTGTATAACCCAAGTGTTTTCTTTATGTATCAAATAAATTTATTTCACTAACCAATGTTCAAACCTTCGCAACGATTATTCGCTCCTCTCAAAATTCAGGAAAGCAAATCTCTTAATATAATGATTTTTCAGGAAAAATAATATTTATTTGTTCTTTGTCACATAATTAAAATAAGTGAAAAAGATGATCATGAAAATCGTTCATGTTCGAAATGAAATTAAGTCGCTTTCACTCAGTCAGCAGCTCTGGCATAAATTAGATAACGCAAACGAATTAACGTATTTACAACATAAAGATTGATGAATGGGTAACTAAAACTTCTAGAAAATCAAGAAGTCAATTGAGTTTCCATCTTGGAATTTAGGGTGTGACGAGACGATGAACAAAAATTTTACATTTACGATTAAAAGTAGTCTTTTTGATGAAAATTATAATCCTTCTGAAAATACACGTATTACAACTAACTTTGCTAATTTAGCCAGAGGGAAAAATCGCCAAGAAAATTTGCGTAATACGCTTGTCATGATGAACAACCGTTTCAATACCTTGGCCTATTGGGATAACCCTAAAAGTGACCGTTATTCAGTCGAGTTGGAAATTATTTCTGTCGAGATGAGTGTGGAAGGGAATGGTCGCACCTTTCCGGTGATTGAAATATTAAAAACCAATATTGTTGATCATAAAACGGGTGAACGTACTGAAGGTATTGTTGGAAATAATTTTTCATCTTATGTGCGTGATTATGATTTCAGTGTTTTATTGCTAGATCACAATAAAGACCAAGCCAACTTTAGTGTCCCAGAAAACTTTGGTGACTTGCATGGGAATATCTTTAAATATTTTGTAAATTCGGACGAATACAAAGCACATTTTAGTAAAGCGCCAGTGATATGCTTAAGTGTATCAAATAAAGATATTTACCACCGAACTGGTAATCTCCATCCTATATTGGGTATTGAATATCAGCAAAATGGAGCTTCATTAACGGATCAATATTTTAAAAAGATGGGGTTACAGGTTCGTTATTTCATGCCTAAAAATAGCGTTGCACCGTTGGCATTTTATTTTACGGGAGACTTGCTGAGCGATTACAGCAATATTGAATTGATTAGCACAATCAGCACGATGGAAACATTCCAGAAGATTTATCGGCCAGAGATTTACAATGCGAACTCTGTTGCGGGGCCATGTTACCAACCGAGTTTGACGAACCAAGACTATTCATTAACAAAAATTGTTTATGACCGCGAAGAACGTAGCCGATTGGCTATTGAGCAGGGAAAATATACAGAAGAACACTTTATTGAACCCTATAAGCATATTCTAGAGCAATGGTCTGCTAACTACGCGCTTTGATTCATTATAAAAATTTAAGGTCAATTATTATGAAAACATTATTACCAACATCTACCGCAGGCAGCTTACCAAAGCCTTCTTGGCTTGCTCAGCCAGAGACTCTTTGGTCTCCTTGGAAGTTGGAAAACGAAGAACTTGTAGAGGGAAAACAAGATGCACTGCGCTTGTCCCTAGAAGATCAACTGCGCGCAGGAATTGATATTGTTAGCGATGGTGAACAAACGCGTCAGCACTTTGTGACGACATTTATTGAGCATCTCAATGGCGTTGATTTTGAAAAGAGAGAAGTGGTTAAAATTCGCGATCGCTATGATGCGAGCGTGCCGACGGTGGTTGGAACGGTTGAACGCCAAAAACCTGTTTTTGTGGAAGATGCTAAATTTTTACGTAAGTTAACGAACCAGCCGATAAAATGGGCGCTTCCTGGCCCAATGACAATGATTGATACACTGTATGATAACCATTACAAAAGTCGTGAAAAACTGGCATGGGAATTTGCTAAGATTTTGAACCAAGAGGCAAAAGAGCTTGAAGCAGCGGGGGTTGATATTATTCAATTTGATGAGCCTGCTTTTAATGTATTTTTTGATGAAGTGAACGATTGGGGTGTAGCTGCATTAGAAAGAGCCATTGAAGGGCTAAAATGTGAAACCGCAGTTCATATTTGTTATGGATACGGCATCAAAGCCAATACTGATTGGAAGAAGACTCTGGGTTCTGAGTGGCGACAATATGAAGAGGCTTTCCCAAAACTGCAAACCTCGAATATCGATATTATCTCTTTGGAATGTCATAACTCTCATGTTCCCATGGACTTAATTGAACTTATTCGCGGCAAAAAAGTGATGGTGGGGGCGATTGACGTAGCGAGCAATATCATCGAAACACCAGAGGAAGTCGCTAATACATTACGTAAAGCGCTCCAATTTGTCGATGCAGACAAGCTTTATCCATCCACTAACTGTGGTATGGCACCGTTATCTCGTCGTGTTGCAACGGGTAAGCTTAATGCATTAAGCGCAGGGGCTGAGATTATCCGCAGAGAATTATTGAATAAGTAATCTAAGGATAAATTAACGAATAAAAGGACCCAGAGTTGATGACGAGCCCGATAAAATAGGCGTTGTCATCATATCTGGGTTTTTTGTTGTTTTGAGTTTCTTTTTTTGCTCTAAACTGAGGTATATTAGGCGTATTATCTCAAAATTACTATTTTCAACAGGAATATCGGCAATGGCTTTGATCCCTAAAAACTATGCGCGATTAGAAAGTGGCTATCGTGAAAAAGCACTTAAAATTTACCCATGGGTTTGTGGACGCTGCACCCGCGAGTTTGTGTATTCAAATTTGCGTGAATTAACCGTGCATCATATCGACCATGATCATACCAATAACCCAGAAGATGGCAGCAATTGGGAGCTATTATGCCTATTTTGTCATGATCATGAGCATTCGAAGTATACAGAAGCTGAAATGTATGGCACGAATGTCGTGGCAGGGGAAGATGCGCAAAATGACGTTGAGGCAGCAACTTATAACCCGTTTGCTGACTTGAAATCGATGTTAAATAAGAAAAAATAAGTCTCATTGTAAATTCAGTCGATTATATCAAAAAGCACTCGATTGAGTGCTTTCTTGTGTGAGTTTACATCCGTATTGGTTGTTAATGTATATCCTCATGACTGCGGTATATGAGTGATAATTCAGGGTGATGCCATAGACTTGCAGGAGTCACTGTTTTACGTTCCCATGGAATTTGTCCAATAAACCATAATTTCCAAAAAGTTAATTTTGCATTCGGGTTTTTAGTTAATAATTCCTTGAAGGTTTCTAATTCCCCTATTTGAACTGATAACGCAGATTGATAAATATCGAAAACAAACTTTGAACAAAACTGCCTAGAAGACTCATAATTAAATCCAGTGTGATAAAACTTATTTAAACGAGCAGGAACTTCGGAAACTAATGCAGATTTTTGTTCATTGGTTAATGTATGAGTAAATCGACGTACACTGTAACGTTTATCCGATGAACGGGCAATAAAGCGAGATAGGGTCGTGGTTGTTGAAAGCGGAACGCGACTTTCTGCAATCAAATAGTCTTCGCCATTATGGCCGACAATCATACCAACATGGTTACTCCAACATAAAGACGCCGAGGCTATTTGCCGAAATAACTCGGTTCCAATACTGGTAAAGACAACATCGCCAACTTCGTACTCATGGGGATAATTTATTTTTGTCATAAAAGTACCTCAATATAAACAATGCTATTAAGGTACAGTTATAAAGACTAGAAAAATTCTCGCTATCGGATAAACGCTGAAAATCATTCTTGTTTAACTAGGGTATATTTTACTTAATTGTTCGCCAAGTAATTTTACGTTGTTAACGATCTCGTCCTCACAATGAGCGGCATAGCCGAAAAGGATCGCATTTTGGTGAGTATTTTGAATAGAGTAACGCGATAACGGTTGAGCACCAAAGCCTAACAGACGGCATTGGTTAAGGATCACGTTAGTATCATAACCGTCTTTAACCCAACAGACAGTATGAATGCCTGAATCCGTCATTTGTACATTAAATAGGTGAGGGAGATAGTGATTAATGGCATTGATAAACGTATTTTGCCTATCGTAGCATATCTTCCGTATTTTTCTGACATGGCGTGCATAGTGGCCTTCTTGGATAAACTGGGCTAAAGCGGCCTGTTCTAAATAACCACAATGGCTATCACTGTAATATTTCATCATGGTGAATGCCTCACTCAGAACTTCTGGCACAATTAAGAAGCCTAAACGAAAACCAGGATACATCATTTTAGAAAATGTCCCTGCATAAATAACACGTTGATGATTATCTAAGCCTTGTAGCGCTTGAATTGGCTTTGATAAAAAGCGAAATTCACTGTTGTAGTCATCCTCAAAAACCCATGCGTTGTTTTGCTGTGCCCAATCCAATAATGCTAAACGCCGCGGTAAGCTGAGGGTTGTGCCTAGCGGAAACTGGTGAGAAGGTGTGGTATAAATTAATTTTGCTGTTTCATGGTGTTTTGCACCGTAGGCAATATCCATCCCTTCTCTGTCAGATGGAATAGCAGCAATATCAGCACCTGCGGCGGTGAAAATAGCTCTGGCGCTATCATAGCCAGGGTCATCTAACCATACTTTGTCCCCTTGCTGTAATAAGATTTTTGCTACTAAATTAATGGCTTGTTGCGTCCCATTAACAATAATAATTTGTTGTGGTTTGCAGTGAACCCCGCGAGTCGAACGGACGTAATCTACCAATAAGTTTTTTAGCGGTGTATAGCCATCGGGATGATTAAAATGTGCAATCGTTTGTTTGGATTTACGCCAAACACGGCCTAATAGTCGTCCCCATAATTCATGTGGAAATTGGTCAACACAGCCAATACCAATATTAAACATTTGGTACTTGTTGGTGTTTGGGCGCGATTTTTCCCATAAATTCGTTAAAGTAGAAACTTGGGGATTCAGATTTAATGCAGAATATCTAGATTGCTCACTTTGCTTAGTACTATCTATGGTGCCAACTAATTCATCAGGAATGTGGGGAGAAACATAAGTTCCCGAGCCTTTTTTGGAATAAATATATCCTTCATCAATTAATCGTTCAAACCCAGCAATGACCGAGTTTCGTGAGATCGACATCATTTCGGCTAATGCTCTAGAGGAGGGGAGTTTAATGCCGCCAGCAATACGACCATCTAAAATGGCGTTACGTATTGTGTGATAAACATTTTCCTTAATATAGCCTTCTTCAAGTAAAAGTAATGGAAACTGTGCATGCTGTTGGCGTCGCATAAAGTGGATCCTAAATAAATAACAAAAGTGTCTCTTATACAGAGCCAGATTGCTATGTACTATAGCGCCATTATGTAATATGTCTATAAATGGAAGGGTTATTATGAATAAAACGGCATTACCAGTGACAGTAGAATTCGTTACTCCTGATCATTACTCAGCATGGTTAGTATATTGGTTGGAATACCAAAAATTTTATAAAGTCGATTTAAGTGAAGAGATTACCTTAAAAGCATGGGCGCGTTTTTTTGATGAAAATGAACCTATGTATTGTGCTGTTGCTCTTGAAAATGGCAAAGTTGTTGGCTTTGTGAATTATTTATTTCACCGATCAACATGGGCTGAAAATGATTTTTGCTACCTTGAAGATTTATATGTGGCGCCAGAAATGAGAGGGCGGCATGTCGGGAAGCAACTAATTGAATTTGTACATGCACAGGCACAAGAAAAACAATGTGGCCGCTTATATTGGCATACACAAGAAACCAATCTACGTGGGCAAAAACTGTATAACTGGGTGGCAGAAAAACCTGGTGTGATTGAATATAGGATGCCTTTGTAATAAAGCTCAGTAGTATATCCTATATTTTGATAAAATATTGGCAGGCCCGCGGTTTAACAACAACGGGCTTTTCTGTCTTATCAGAAAATAAGCAAAAATTAGCGTGTTAAATTGGCTAGCTGACTTCTAACGTCCATTAATGCGAAACCGAGCAGATTTAACCCTTTCCATGTTAATGGGTTTTCAATATTTTCAGCATCCTCAGCAAGGCCTATTCCCCATATTTTATCGACAGGGCTAGCTTCAACGAGCACGCGCTCATTTGTGGAGAGTAAAAATTGTCCCAATTCTTTATTCTGAGAAAATTTTGCCATATTAGCCGCAACGACAATAGCAAAACGGTTTTCATCCCAAACATCTTGCTTAAACCCACGAACTTCACGGCCAAATGCTTTAGCCGCTCCAGGATTTGGTGCATAAATAATTTTATCCAGCGTTTCAAAATCGCCAAATAAGCGTGCTTTCTCGGCCATCATAAAATGTTCTGCACTGGCAAAGCGGTGGTTATTGACAATAAATGGGGAAGGGTACCATTGGCTGAAACAGCTTTTTGTTATTTGATTTTGTTTGGTTTGGTGGCCCCAGAAGAAAACATATTTAAATTTTTTCCCTGAGCGATATTGTTTGCAGAGGCTTGTGATATCCATAAATTAAACTTTATTAAGTAATAATATTCTTAGCATATCGATAATAAAAAGATTTGGATATCAGAAAAACCTGCTTAGCATGCTAAGCAGGTAATAAAACTAAAGTACTTTACTTAAAAATTCCGCAGTTCGTGGGTTTTTAGGTGCAGTAAAGAGTTGTTCTGGTGTGCCTTCTTCTTGAATGATACCTTGGTCAATGAACATGACTCGATCAGCAACTTCACGCGCAAATCCCATTTCATGGGTGACGATGACCATCGTCATACCTTCATTCGCAAGAGTTTTCATCACGGAAAGTACTTCACCAACTAATTCGGGGTCAAGTGCAGATGTCGGCTCATCAAATAACAAGATGGATGGCTGCATAGCTAATGCTCGGGCAATCGCAACTCGTTGCTGCTGCCCTCCAGATAAACTGGCTGGCCATGCATCAATTTTATCTAACAGTCCTACTTTGACCAGGAGTTGCTCAGCTTGCTTAAGTGCCACTTCTTTTTTTATCCCTTTCACTAAGGTAGGGGCCATCATCAAGTTTTCTAACACAGTCATGTGAGGGAATAGGTTAAAACGCTGAAACACCATCCCCACATTTTCCCTCATCTTATTTAAATCAGTTTTAGGATCATGAACGTCAAAGCCATTGACTTTAATCTCACCGCCATCTGGACGTTCTAGTGCATTTAAACAGCGTAGAAAGGTGCTTTTTCCTGAACCAGAAGGGCCAATGACACAAATCACTTCTTGAGGTTTAACTTCGCAAGAAATGCCTCTAAGTACATGGGCATCGCCAAATTTCTTTTGTAAATTATTAACGTAAATCACTTCTGCCCAACCTTCTTTCCATATATTGCACCAACTGAGCAAGTATAAATGTCAGCATCCAATAAATCACAGATATCGTTAAGTAGGGTTCCCAATATGTTGCATAAGCCCCGGACACGGTTCTCGCTGCATAAGCGAGATCTGCCAAGCCGATAGCGGAAGCGAGGGAGGAATCTTTGACAATCGCGATGGCATTATTTCCCAGTGGGGGAAGAATGCGACGGAAAGCTTGCGGAAGAATAACCTTACGCATTGTTTTTGCCCAACTCATGCCAAGAGCACGAGAAGCCTCCATTTGTCCTTTATCAATAGATTGAATACCCGCACGGAAAATTTCAGAGACATAAGCCCCTGAGTTTAAAGTAATTGCAATGACACAAGATAGAAATGCGCCGTAATCGGAGCGGAGCATTTTAGCGGTGTCAACGGACATTATCCCAGATGTAACAAATAACCCATCACGAGGGTTAATGAATAATGGCACTAAGGCAAAGTGAACAACCATTATTTGAACGAATAGCGGGGTACCACGAAAGGCACTGACATAGAAACGAACTGGCCATTGCACAAAATAATGTAAAATTGGTTTCCAAATTCCTTGTTCAGCTTTGGCCGTTCTTCCTAAGCCGAGGGTTAACCCCCATAGTGAGCCTAAAATAACGCAGATGATGGTCGCTTTTATCGTCATCATTGCGCCTTCAGCAAATAATGGAGCGTATTCTTCAATTATTTCCCAACGAAACGCAGACATCTTAATGTTCACCCTGATTTATAACGTGAAAAAGCCATCCAAGGATGGCCTTAAGTTAGATTAAATTATTGTTTTGGTAATTGAGGAACGTTTTCATCAAACCATTTTTGGTAAATTTTATTGTACGTACCATCTGCGATGATCTTATTTAAACCATTATTAATTTTTTGCTGTAATTCACTATTTCCTTTTGCGACAGCAATACCAAAATATTGTTTTTCGAAATGGTTATCGTAGATCAGTTTAAATTTTTTCTCAGGGTGAGTTTTTATGTAGTATTTAATGACACCGACATCACCAACAGCTGCATCAATGCCATCTTCAAACAGTTCTTGTAATAAAAGCGGGGTATTGTCGAAACGTTTAATTGCAGTGCTATTTTTGCCGATTACGTCAGAAACAACGATATCACCAGTGCTGGAGTTTACGACACCCACATTCAGGTTTTTTAAACTATTTAAGTCTTTTACATCAGAGGTTTCGCTGATGACGATCGCTTGTTCAGCAGGAAAATAAGGGTTAGAAAAATCAACCATATTTTTGCGTTTATCTGTAATCGTGATCCCTGAAATTAAAATGTCTCTATCACCAGACGACAAGGTTGCAAAGATCCCTTCCCAAGGTGTATTGACAAGTTTAACGTCAAAACCTTCTGCTTCTGCAACCGCTTTAATAATGTCAATATCAAAGCCTTCAAGCTGTTTTTGGCTATTTTCATATTCGAATGGACGGTAAGTCCCACCAGCACCAACGGTATAGCTTTCTTTTGCGTAAACATTCCCGGCGAAGGCTGCCAATGACATACAGCCAGCAAAAACGAGTTTTTTAAACATACCAACCTCTTTAATTATGCATTTATAGTGAATAAAAATACATAATATTTCTGTTATAGGCAAATGATTTTTTATATAAGAAAGTGGATAATTTTAGGGTTTAATTTTTTATGGGTAGAAAAGTATTTATTTAAAGATAAATAAGTGAAAGTTGATTAAATCGAAAATAAATTGATAAAAGTAAAATATAGGAATAGCGCTTTTTTTACCTATCAGTTACAAAAATTTAACGATAGACTGATTAACAAACTTACTCAATACTCGAATAAAAACAGATTACGCTCTCATGGATAAGATTCTATTAGTTTTGTGGCCATTATTTGCTCTCATTGCAATGGGGTTTGTATTACGACGCTCAACAATATTGACGACTGATTTTTGGCCGAGTGCGGAAAAATTAAACTACTTTATTTTGTTTCCCGCACTGTTAATTAACAGTTTAGCCACCGCGCCTTTGGATAATCCTAAGTTACCCTATCTAGCGAGTGCTATCCTTTGTGTTTTAGCGATTAGCTCTGCACTAACTCTAGGTTGTAAATATTTATTCAAAATACCTATCCCGAGGTTTGGTGCGTATATCCAAGGAATTACGCGGTTTAATACTTATTTAGGGTTGGCTATTGTTGCTGATTTATTTGGCAAAGAAGGGATCGCTATTGCTGCGGTAATTATGGCTGTTTTGGTGCCAAGCTGTAATGTCATTGCGGTACTTTCGTTATCTTCGGGGCAAAAGGTTTCAGTTAAGCAAATTTTATTACCGATCATAAAAAATCCATTAATCATTTCCTGTGTCGTTGGTGTGTTATTAAATATATCACCTATCGGATTGCCATTTGGCTCTGACCAATTTTTAAAATTACTCGCAGCCGCCAGCTTGCCACTGGGGTTAATATGTATTGGGGCCGCATTACAAACAGCAACGCTAAGAAATGAATTTAAACCTATTATGGCATCGACATTGCTACGTTTATTTCTTATGCCTATTTTAGCGGTAACAGTGGCGGGGCTATTTTCGTTGCCAAATCTTGAAACCGTCCTATTAGTACTATTTTTTGCTATCCCTACGGCGCCAACAGCCTATATTTTAACGCGTCAGTTAAATGGAGATAGCCAACTAATGGCAGGTATAATTACATTACAAACCGTGGCAGCGGTGTTTACATTACCAATTGTTCTATCCTTTGTAGTGCATTGATCATGATAATAAATGCATTGCTGAAGATATAAGTACATTAATCGCAATATATTTTGCAACTATCACATTGATACTCTATGTTATCGGAGATGATTTTATCTGATGATAAGGAGTTGTGTGTGTCTTTGGAAAAATGCCAGAAATATGAAAACTTATCTATTGACGATGTTTTAGATAAACTTTCGTTGTTATATAGCAATGCAATTGATTCATTAAGAGATGCTATCGCTATTTATGTAAAAGAAGGCCACATACCAGATATTACTGAAAGGGAGAATGGGCTATTTGCTTACCCTGAGCTGTGCGTGACATGGGAAGGTAAAGTCGATCACTGCGAAAAAACACGTGCTTATGCACGCTTTGTTAAACGCGGTAATTACACCATTACGGTGACTCAGCCAGAGCTATTTTGTGCTTATTTAGTTGAGCAACTGTCTATTTTGCAGCAAGATTATGATGTCACTTTTGCTGTTCGCCCTTCAAAAATTGAAATTCCGTATCCTTTTGTCATTGATGGTTCAGACTTAGTGTTGGATAGGAGCATAAGCAGTCATTTAGCTGCACATTTTCCGATAACCGATTTATCTCATATCAGCGATGATATTACGGATGGTTTGTACTCTGCTACGGATGCAATGCCGCTATCTCATTTTGATGCATTACGTGTGGATTTTTCATTAGCGCGTCTGAAGCACTATACAGGAACCCCGCCTGAATATGTCCAACCGTATATTTTATTCACCAATTATAACCGCTATGTCGATGAATTTGTGAGTTGGGCCTGTGAACAGGTCCGTGATCCTGAAAGTCGTTATATTGCATTATCTTGTGTAGGACATAATTATTTAACCGCTGAGAATGCAGACCCACAAATTGCCACTTCTGATTTAACCTGGAAAAAATTTCAAATGCCTGCATATCATCTGATCGCGAGAGATGGTGCAGGAATTACTTTAGTGAATATTGGTGTCGGGCCTTCAAATGCAAAGAACATTTGCGATCATTTAGCCGTTTTACGACCACATGCTTGGTTGATGATTGGCCATTGTGGCGGGTTAAGAGAAAGCCAAAAAATTGGCGATTATGTTTTGGCTCATGCCTATTTGCGTGATGACCATATTCTTGATGATGTATTACCGCCAGATATTCCTATTCCAAGTATAGCGGAAGTCCAACGCGCCTTATATGACGCAACAAAACAAGTTAGTAATATGCCTGGGGAATTGGTAAAACAACGTCTCAGAACAGGAACCGTTGTTACAACCGACGACCGAAATTGGGAATTACGTTTTTTTGCAACAGCTCGCCGTTTTAACTTAAGCCGCGCGGTCGCAGTGGATATGGAAAGTGCCACAATTGCAGCTCAGGGTTATCGTTTCAGGGTTCCCTATGGCACGCTGTTATGTGTTTCTGATAAACCATTGCATGGCGAGATTAAATTACCCGGTCAAGCCAACAGTTTTTATGAAGGTGCAATCTCAGAACACTTGCAAATAGGTATTCGTGCTATTGATTTATTAAGGCAAGAAGGGGATAAATTACACTCAAGGAAATTGAGAACATTTGATGAACCCCCATTTAGATAGCAAGGAGATGCAATCAATGGCTGTAATACCTGTGCTTGAAACAGAAAGATTGATATTAAATAAACACCAAGTGAGTGATTTTCCTGCACTTGCGAAATTATGGGCAACTGAGTCGATGGTTCGCTACATTGGTGGTATGCCATCTAGTGACCGCGAATCATGGATGCGCATGCTAGCTTATGGTGGTTTATGGCCGTTATTAGGATTTGGTTATTGGGCTGTCCGTGAAAAAGCAAGTGGCCAGTATATTGGTGATTTAGGGTTTGCTGATTTCCATCGCATGGTTGAACCCCAAGTTAAAGGTATTCCAGAAGCGGGTTGGGTCATTGCACCTGAATTTCAAGGAAAAGGTTACGCAACAGAAGCAATGAAGGCCGCATTGTCTTGGTTAGTAAAAGAAAATAAGTTCCGGCAATCTATTTGTTTTATTGAGCCGAGGAACTTAGCCTCTTTACGGGTGGCTGAAAAGTTGGGTTACGTAGTTGACCGTGAAATTTTTATGAATGGCGCAATCACGGTATTATTACGGCAACAATTAGCTTAAGTTGTGAATGTTAGAGCGGGTTATAATTTCATGCATGATGAACTGGATATTTCTCAAGTTAGCCAATTATCAGGTCTAGCGGCATCAACCTTACGTTATTATGAAGAAAAAGGGTTGATTAAACCGATTGGGCGCAAGGGGTTAAAACGGGTTTATCAAGGGAAAGATGTTATCACCCGCTTATCTTTAATTGCATTAGGGCAAGAAGCTAAATTTACACTCGACGAAATTGCTATCATGCTCAATCATAAGGATGGCCCGAATATTGAACGTGCGAGCTTACTTGAAAAAGCTGAAGAAATTGAGCAAACCATACAGGGGTTATTAGCCTTAAAAAAGGGTATTTTGCATATTGCGAACTGCCCTGAAGAAAATCACTTTTTATGCCCTAATTTTCAAAAAATTATGGAAAATAGCTTAAAATCGAAGCCATTAAAGAAAAGTCAGCGTTAAACATTATCCCACTATTGATAATAATCAATCCTATTTTTAAGCATAGAATGGGATTGATTCTCTGATTAAACTCCTAAGATTACCGTCACCATTTTAGGAAAGTTATGACTAACCATTTTCTTGCATTTGAGAAACCCATCGTTGAACTCAATGACAAAATTGAGGCACTTATTGCTTTCAAACAAAAAGGGCATCCTTCAGAAATAAAGTTAGAAGAAGAGATCTTGCTCTTGAAAAAAAAGAGTCATTCGCTGACGAAAACGATATTTGCATCTCTTGGGGCATGGGAAATTGTCCAGTTAGCGAGACATCCACTAAGGCCTTATCCCCTTGATTATATTTCATTGATATTTACTGAATTTCAAGAGCTAGCAGGTGACCGCGCTTTTGCTGATGATAAGGCGCTGGTGGGAGGGCTTGCTCGTTTGGATGGTAGGTCTGTTATGGTGCTGGGGCAACAAAAAGGGCGTACAACAAAAGAGAAAGTTATGCGTAATTTTGGTATGCCGTCGCCAGAAGGCTACCGTAAAGCACTCCGTTTAATGAAAATGGCAGAACGTTTCCATTTACCTGTTTTGGTATTTATTGATTCTGCTGGGGCTTACCCCGGTGTTGGCGCTGAAGAGCGCGGACAAGCTGAAGCCATTGCACGCAATATTATCGAAATGTCGCGCTTAAAAACGCCCATTATTTGTGTTATTACAGGTGAAGGTTGTTCTGGTGGTGCGTTAGGCATTGGTGTTGGCGATCGTATTAATATGTTGGAATACAGTACTTATGCAGCGATATCCCCGGAAGGTTGCGCTTCTATTTTGTGGAAAGATCCCCAAAAGGCACAAATTGCAGCGGAAGCAATGGGTATGACTGCTCCACGGTTAAAAGAGCTTGGTATTATCGATACCATTATTTCTGAGCCTTTGGGGGGAGCGCACCGTGACTATCAATTAGCTGCACAACAGTTAAAGCAACAGTTACTGACTGATTTAAATGAGCTAACTCAATTAGACACAGAAGTATTATTAGCGGAACGGTATCAAAAAATAATGGATTTTGGCTACTGCTAGTGCTATTAGTTCAGGTTAATAGAAAGTGAACTGTAGGGGTTAAATATGGCTGTTGACCTGAATCTATTGAAAGTGTTTATTGCTGTCGCGACTCAAGGAAGTTTTGCCAATGCAGCAAAGTTACTCTCAATGCCAACATCGAATGTGAGTCGTTATATTAAACAGCTGGAGCAACAACTTAATAGCCAATTAATTGAACGCACAACACGGCAAATGCGGTTGACCGAGACGGGAAACATTTTATTTGAGCAAAGTCAAAAGCTAGTCAGTGAATTAGAACAGGTTGTGGTGCAAATTTGTCATCCACAACAACTTACCGGAACGCTACGGCTAACTATCCCCAGTGAATTTGGTAGCCTACTATTCGCGGATTTATTAGCGAAGTTTGCATTACTACACCCACAATTAAATATTCACTGTGATACACAATTAATGCCTCAAGATGTTATTAGTGATGATATTGATTTATTACTCACATTTCACCGTGGTCACCTTGAGGACAGTAGCTATCACTCACGTTTAATCAAATCATGGCAAAGTGTTGTAGTTGCCGCTCCCCAATTAATTGAACAAGTAGGAAAACCGCATTCATATACGGACTTAGCTAATATGCCATGTATTTCAAGCTTGAGTGCATTGCAGGGGCAACCATGGATATTTATTGATTCAGAGGGATTACAGCAAAAAGTGATAGTTAACAGTAACTATCGCGTAAATAGTGGCATTCTAGCTCACGCTGCTGCAATGCACGGTGTTGGTTATGCCATCCTGGCATTAGAAGGGTGTGCCGAACAGATTACACAAAATAAATTAGTGCGAATAGAATTCGATGAGGTATCACCAGCCCCAATAGAACTTCGCGCGGTTTATGCGAGCCGTAGTGCATTATCACCGAAGATAGATGCTTTTTTACAATATTTGTTAGCAAACATTTAGTTATGCTAAGCGTGGGTCAACGTTAAAATCCAGTGGTTTAACCGTCTGTATGGCTTTTTGAAATTGCGGATGCAATGGGTTGAGTATTGCGTTGTATTCATAGGGAATAATACAAGAGGGAATTAACAATACTAAGCTATCTTGGTTATTAAGCCATGTAGTGCCAATATCCATAGTAGAGGTTGGCGCTGGGTCTTGCTGCCAATCCGTTGGAAGGTAGTCTAACGACAACTTCATAACGTACTTATCATTGATATCTATGGATAGTAAACTGAACTGGTTTAATAGTATGTCTTGATTGATGTGAACGAGTATTTCAAGGGTTGCTAATGAAATACTCGTCGATGTATAAACAGCAGGAGTCCCTTTATGATTCCACCGGCCACCGTACAACATAGCTCCTTGCCCCGACCATGCATCGTGAACAAAACTGGATTTCACCAATCGATATAAAATCATGAAAATACACCATGTTCAATGCGGCCAATTAAATCAATTACTTCAATAGCACCGCTTTCTGTCGCGATAAGCTCAATAGGGCGTAAGTGACCCAAGCCTTTCACTGGATGATTGAGCCAATCACTTGCTGCGTGTTTATCACCATTAAATAAACGCACTGCGGCATCAAATACCCGTACTAGACGTGCAATTCGTTCACTTTCATCTACATTTAGGGGCTGGCCAGCATTTTTACGACGAGCAATATTGCGTTCATTGATGCCAGATATTCGCAATAGTTCTGTTTTGCTCACCCCTGACCACTCTTGGATATTGTCTAAGACAGAGACAGACAGGCCTTGACGTAAATAGTGGGTCAATTCAATACCCCTTTCAGCGGGTAACCCGACATGGCGCCATAGTGGCTTAAAAGCAGAAGCTGCGGGTTGAAGTGGCGTTGTGGGGATATAGTTTCTCATTTGAACCTCCTGACATTTGTCATTTTTATTATAGACAAATGTCAGGAGGATGTAAAATAAACGAATAAAAAACGAGCAGGATACGGTTACTTATTACCACGTAGGCGAATTGTCAGGCCTTTTAGGAAGTAACGCAGCAATTGGTCTCCACATTCGCGGTAGTTTTTATGACCTGGTTTGCGAAATACAGCGTTAAGTTCAGGCTTAGATACACGAAAGTCAACAAGCTGATAAATTTCAATCATATCTGTATCTTTTAATTCAAAAGCCACGCGTAATTTTTTGAGCATAATATTGTTATTAAGGCGGCTATCAACTTCAGGTGCGGGATGGTTTTCATCTTTTCCACGACGGTGATAAATTAAACCGTTTAGAAAATGCCCCATGACATTATCGTTACATTCAACATATTCAGGCTCATTATCTTTTTTTAACCAAGCCACCATTTCTTCTTTTGTAACATCCAAATCTGCAAGTTTTACGATTTTAACCATTTGGGCGTCGCTTAAGTCCAACATATAGCGAACGCTGCGTAAAACATAATTATTAAGCATGGTATTGTATTATCCATTATCTATAAAAGTTAATTGGCTATTTATTGAGTAAGGCCAATAAAGTATTCACTATGACAATCAATGACAGGGTAAAATTGAAAAGGAATGTATTTTGAGAGGGGCATATTATGAGGGATTAACCAAGATAAAGCAAAGTGCTAAACGATGCTTTATCCTGAATAATAAGTTAACCGATGAAATAAATAAGGGAATAGAAAAATACTAAGGTAAGACCGACAGTTAACAGCATATTTTTCAATACTAAGGCAACAACGACACAGAATAACGCCCCCCATAAATAAGGATTATCTGGGAAGGAACGTAGCTCATGGTTTTCCAATAAGATAACAGGGGCACAAATTGCGGTTAATAAGCAAGGTGCTGAGTACCCTAACGCTTGACGAACTACAAGTGGGAGGCGTATTGGCAACTGTGGTATTAGAAAAATATAACGTAGAGTAAAAACAACCGCTGTTAAGGTAATAATTAAAAGCCAAATCATTTTTCTTCCTTCAATATACGTGAAACAGCCACTGATACAAACATCCCACCCACACCTGCGATAACAATAGCACTGCTAAAGGAGTACATTGAAAGTACGATAGCGACAACGAGCGAAAAGATAACGCCACAAAGCGTACTAATTTTTCTGGTTAATGGAACGACGATCGCGAGCAAAGTTGCAACCACAGAAAAGTCGAGATGTAAGCGGCTCAAATCGCCCACAATATTGGCCATGGCAATACCACAAAGGCTAGTAATTAACCAAACAAGATAAAAACTAAACCCAGCACCAAAGAGATAGGGAAAACTTAAACCCTGGCGTTTAGCAGCGCTAATCGCAAATAGTTCGTCAGTCAGCAAAAAGCCGATGCTAAGGCGCTGAGGCGTTGTAAAGTCTTTAACTTGGGGGCGCAAAGTCAGCCCATAGAGTAAGTGCTGGGAAGTAATAAAAAAAACAGAAATAACAATTGTGATATAGCCAGCACCCGAGTTAAGCAACCCAAGAGTGACTAACTGTGCTGCGCCTGCAAATACCATTGCAGACATCGCTACGCTTTGCCAGAAATCGAGACCAGTTTCAACTGCCATTGAACCCGCTAAAACTCCCCAAGGAATAACAGCGAGATTGAGAGGAGCGGTATGAACCGCGCCTGCCATCATCGCTTTTTGCCATTGATTACTTTGTTGTGACGCCATTTAAGCTAACCTTATTGTAGTTATGAGCACTTATATAATTTGATTGATTTTAAAATTAGTGGTGGGATATTTTAGTTTCATACAGGCTTTATCCGATTTTACTTCTAAATAGCACCGACTTTTATGTTATAACGCGAAACCTTAATCAAATCACTACTGCTATTTTTATTTGCTCCGTGGCATTAAATGCCACCTAAACTTTGAATTTTGGTGTTTATTGCTATTTGACTAGCTGTTTATAGCTAGCTTCTGATTAAGATGGTTATATTGGATTATTGTTTCGATTTAACCCTCCAATTCAATGGCGTTCATCTAGTATTTTGCATTTAATTGGTTTTATATCTTGTAATGTAATTATCAGGTAGTGATATCTTTTACAAGTCATATAAAGCCTGTATCATAATAACCATAAAGAAACAATGTGAATTTTTTGTTATAACTTTTATTGAGTTAGCGGGTTTCCTATGCTTGAAAATCTCGGTATTACAAATTTATGGACTTATCTTATCGGTGTTATTTTTATTACACTGGTACCAGGCCCTAATTCTTTATTTGTTTTAACTAGCAGTGCAAAATATGGTGTGAAAAATGGTTATAAAGCCGCATTAGGTGTCTTTACAGGAGATGCTATCCTCATTTTTCTCTCATTTTTAGGCGTTGCATCTTTAGTAAAAACATCACCTATCTTTTTTAGTGTTATAAAATACGCAGGGGCAGCTTATTTATTTTATTTAGGGATGAAAACCCTGTATAGCGTATTATATAAGAAAGAAAATACAGGTGATGTTGATTCAATTATCTTAGAAACCAAGGGTACCTATAAAAAAGCTGTTTTTTTAAGTTTACTAAATCCTAAGATGATCATTTTTTATGTTTCATTTTTTATCCAATTTATTGACCCAGCTTACCCAAGTGCAGGTGTGCCATTTTTTATCCTTGGCGTCATTTTAGAAGTCTGTAGCATGATTTATTTATCACTATTGATTTTTGGCGCGATTGCCGTAACGAATATGGTCAAACATAATAAAAAACTGTCTAAGTTCTCTAATAGCTGTATTGGTGCCGTATTCTTGATGTTTGGAGCAAAACTTGCACTAACCGCATAATGGTTTTATTAGAAATAGCTGGCCCATGGTTGGCTATTTTTTTACCTCTAACGTTTTATGACGGTTACTCCCTTAACATTCACCTATCTCTGCTCTGTGTCCTCCCAGTCCATTTGACGGTATAGTACTTATATGCTTGGCGAGTATAAATAGCTAATGTAGCGATAACATTTAAAGTAACAAGATAATACGCTAACCCTTTAATCTTTAATGGTTATATAGAAAGTGACTATGTAGCTTCTGTATTAGAAGTAAAATGAAAAAAGGAATGTGATGGAATGAGTGGGGAAATTAAACATTTTACAGCAACAGCAATGATCCGTAATGAGCATGGTGAGTTTTTATTACACGAACATCAAAAACTTGGTTTTTGGTTACCCCCAGGTGGCCATATTGAAGAGAATGAAGAACCACAACATGCGGTTTTTCGAGAAGTTCTTGAGGAAACAGGGCTAGAGTGCCAAGTGATTAGTTGCGGTTTCCCATTTGCCTCACAAGTGCATGATTCATCTCATACACAAGTACTACCGTTACCCATTGCTATTTTGAAAGAATTTATTGCGGATAAAAAGAGAGGAAATCATTGGCATATTGATATGATTTACTTATGTGAGCTATTACCCTCATCACAACTGCCTTTTGCTCCATTTGAATGGGTACCATTTGAGAAACTCGCCAAACTCAATATTCCTGAAGATGTCATTGAGCTGGCGAAAGTGGTTAATGAATACTATCGGTCGCAGGGTAAATAGCGATAATTTATGTGAATATAAGATTAATTTACATTAAAAAATAATAAAGATAATCCCAATAGAATGAGTAGCGCGCCAATTGTTCTATCCATAATAAATTGGTAGTTAAGAATTTTGTTACGTACTACTGGTGTTGCAAAGAAAATAGCAATTAGACTAAACCAAAGCCAATGAGCGAACGAAATAAATAGGCCATAACTCAAATTTAACCAAATTGAGTTCTGTGTACTGATCACTTGGCTATACACAGAAACGACAAAGAACATGGTTTTTGGATTTAATGCATTCGTTAAAAAACCATTTTTAAACGCATTTAAGGCAGATAATGGTTGTGAGTCGGTTTTGTCTGAGGATATTTTGACTTTATTGGTCAATGATTTAAACCCGATGTACACCAAATAAAATACACCAATAAGTTTAACGATTAAGAATAATGTTGGTGAACTCAAAATGACTAAAGTGATACCGAAAACGGTATAAAACACATGAACTTGCACACCTATAGCGATACCTAGCGCACACAGTAAGCCTGTTTTAATTCCATAGGTATAACTATTACGAGTTACCATAGCAAAGTCCGGCCCCGGACTAATGACAGCTAAAATGGTTATAGTCGCTACTGCAATAATTTCATTCATATTAATTTCCTAAAAGGTAATAAAAACAGACCAAAAATGTGTTTTTTTTGAAAAAGTTTGTTTATTTATTGTTTTTATTATCAATAGATTGAATAAAACTAAAAAGCGATTTATCCTGACACAAATCTGTCAGTTTTCGTTACCTATATATATATGAAACTACCACCATTAACGTCATTACGTTTTTTTGATACTGCGGCAAAAGCAGGCAGTTTTGTGCAAGCGGCACATGAGCTGAATGTGACTCACAGCGCAATTAGCCGACAAATTCGTTTATTAGAAGAATACCTTGGTGTTGAGTTATTCGAACGAAGGAACCGTGCTGTTTTTTTAACAGCGAACGGCCAGATATTGTTACAAACTACTAGTGCGATATTTGAGCAACTCAAAGAAGGGGTTGAAAAGATAAAAAACAGCGCATTTCCGGATGTTGTTAGCTTATCTTGTGAGCCAACCATTGCAATGAAATGGTTAATACCTCGACTTACGCATTTTTATCAGCAATATCCTCATATTACGGTACATTTAGTCGCGGCTGGTGGTGTCATTGATTTCACAAAAACGAATGTTGATTTAGCATTGAGGCGTAATGATTTTAAATGGAATGACAATCTTTTCGCGGTAAAAGTGTGTGCAGAACGAATGGGCGTTGTGGTTCGGCCTGAACTTGATTTTAAGAAAAACGTTAATCATATAGCACTGCTATCAACCACCTCTAGGCCTAATGCATGGGAAACTTGGCAAGGTATAAAAGAAATAGATCTTAAAAATAGTAAAACGATTACATATGAGCATTTTTACTTGTGTATTCAAGCGGCCTTAGCTGGGCAAGGGGCGGCTCTCGCGTCATTTTTGATGGTTGCCGACGAAATACAATCGAAACAATTAGCCGCGCCATATGGTTTTATTGAAGATAATTCAGCGTACTATTTATTGTCATCGAAACCTGTTGAGCAAGGTAGTGCAGCGGCTATTTTTACGCAGTGGCTAATTGAACAGGTGAATATCAGTATTGAAACTCTGATAGATAAAAGATAATTAGCTATCAAAAAAAGAAGGTTTGGTTATAAAGCCAGCGAGTCTTAATGAAAAATAAATAATTTATGCCATAACCTTTTCTTTGCATGCTATATTTCTCGGCTAGGTCTAGTGTTTTATGTCGGAGCAAATAATGAGCAAAATACGAGTCGGTGTTATTTTTGGTGGTCGATCAACAGAACATGAAGTTTCACTACAGTCCGCTAAAAATATTATCAATGGGTTAGATCGCAATAAATTTGATGTATGCCTTTTGGGGATTAATAAAGAAGGGCAATGGCATGAATATAACGAATCTGATTATTTATTGCATGGTGATGATCCCTCTCGTATTGTGTTAAATACGCCTAAGCGAGCCATCGCACTTGTTCCAGGTAAAACGAGCGAGCAATTTATTTCGTTAGAAGATGCCAAGCCATTGCCACAAATCGATGTTATTTTTCCTATTGTTCACGGTAACTTAGGCGAAGACGGCTCGCTGCAAGGGTTATTGCGCATGGCGAATTTGCCATTTGTAGGCCCAGGTGTTTTAGGCTCCTCTGCCTGCATGGATAAAGACGTTACCAAAAGACTACTTAGAGACGCAGGCTTAAATATTGCTCCATTTATAACAGTGCTCAAAAATGAACGTGCAACAACTGAATATGAAGCAACCGTGGCGCAATTAGGCTTACCGCTATTTATTAAACCGGCGAACCAAGGCTCGTCCGTTGGGATCAGTAAAGTCAGCACTGAATCGGAATTTAACGCGGCATTGGATTTTGCCTTCTTATTTGATATGAAAGTCCTTATTGAAAGCGCAGTAAAAGGGCGTGAAATTGAGTGCGCCGTATTGGGTAATGAAGAACCGCTTGCCAGCCCTTGTGGTGAAATCGTATTACACGACAGTTTCTATGCGTACCACACTAAATATATTGATGAAAATGGCGCTTCTGTCGTGGCTCCTGCACAATTAGATGATGCCGTGAGTGATAAAATACGTGAGATTGCCTTATCTGCGTACCGCGCACTAAATTGCAGTGGCATGTCCCGTGTAGATGTTTTCTTAACGGAAAACAATGATGTAGTCATCAATGAAATCAACACATTGCCTGGCTTTACAAATATCAGTATGTATCCAAAATTGTGGCAGCAAGGTGGTATGACATACCCGCAATTAATCAGCCGATTGATTGAGTTAGGAATTGAAAAATACCAACAAACTGCGATGTTAAAAACGGCATGTGATGAGCTTTAATCGCTGAGTAAAATACTGTCTCGGTGGTCTTTATGACTACCGAGATGTTTCTTTACCCTGAAACTTGAACTTTCATCTGCTGCAAAAATAAATTTGTTTCTTTTGGAGAAGTGAGCCGTACAAACTGAATATGGCGTAAATTGAGATTTGCCATATGACTTAGGTTTCTTTTCTTATTTGGATAGTAGGTCTTTAGCAGCCACAAAATTATCGAATCACGGCTGAAAAAAGCATTTTTCCAACATTCTTTATTGCCTGTATGTTCCCATAACTCCTGCCCAGAACGAATGCGTGATAATGTGCGCGTAATTGACTGATAAAGGGTTCGAGAAAAGGAGTAATCCAACCAGACCACCATATCAACCTCTTTCCATTTAATAGGTTGAGTCCGTGTATAGTTGCCATCAAGGACCCAGCCAGATCCCGCTTTATTTAATGCAGAGGTGAGTTTCTGGTTAAGCTCATCATCCGAAGAACCTTGCCAATTTGCTAGCCAATATAAGCTATCTAACTCAATAGAAGGGACATTTAATAACAAAGAAAGTTGCTGGCAAAGGGTACTTTTACCGCTGCCACTCGTGCCAATAATATTAATTTTCATATGTAAACATCAGACGGATTTTGTTATTAGGGTTGATTTGGAATGACTGAAAGTGGAACCATTGCCTGAGCAATAGTTCCAGATTAGATGCATCTACAAGTAACGGAATCGCTGTAAATTACTTGCACCAAACATAATTGATGTAGCGAAACAGTGGCTCAAAGCCAAATTTTTTATATAGGTCAAAACCTGCTTCAGATGCATCTAGGAAGCAGTGCTCTACGCCTTGCTGGCGGCAAAATGCAAGTGCGTAATCAATGAGTTGTGAAGCGTAACCATTACCTTGGTGGCTTGGCTCAGTCCCAATATCATCAAAACGGGCTAACGTTCCTTCAATCGTCACAGTCATTGAGGTCGCAGGCTCGCCATTGACGAGTAACACAAGGTGAAACTGAGGAGCGCCTTGCTGTAGTGCATCTTCATGATAACGCACATATTCCTGAATAACCTGGTCGTGTTCTTCAGACAGATAAAATGCAGAAACCAGCGGTTTTGCCCATAATGACAAATCGTGATTCGCTAAGACGATATCGACTTGGTTATCAGGCAGTTCAACTTCATTTTGCTTCGCTAAGGTTAATGCCATCGCAGTGGTGACGCTGTCACGTTTATAACCTAAAGATTCGGCTTCATTAACCACCTGCGGGAGCATCTCTTCGGGGATCACTAAGGTATGGTTTTTTTTCTGTGAAACAAACAGGTTGTGAGCCTGCATAAAGGCGTGACTGGTCGAGTCAGGCTGCAAATAAATGAAGTTAAACGCCGGCGAATTAAGGGGCGTTAAATAGCAAATTGTGTGTTGTGCAATCTGGATACTATGTTCACAAATAGATGTCCAAAACGTTTTTTCAATGGATTGGTAATGTCTTAAATAGTACAACGGAATATTCATTTGTCAGTTACCTGATGCAAAACGAGTTAATCGATATGGGCCAAGGGCAGCTTGTTCTATTCCATGCAAGATTTCATCTTGAGCCAATTGGCATATCAAAGGCGCTAGCGTGATCGCAGCGTGCATACTGATAATATATAAACCTTCGAAATCAGCAACTTTTCCGACAATTGGCATCTCATCTTTAGGCATAGGTCGCATTCCTATGAAAGCGTTTTCAAAATTTAACGTATGACTACCTATAAATGAATTTTTAATCGTTGTAAGGGCATTTTGTGCGATAGCCATCGCACAATGCTCGGGCTTTTCACTAATATAATCTTCAGCACAGAGTATTTTACCTGAACCTACCATTCGTAGCTCCATTTGTGGTGTCGAAATGATATGTTGAACCAATGTTTGTTCGATAGAATCATTTATATGCACAATGATGGAGGGGGAGGGAATAACAGGTAATTATTTATTATAAAAAACGTAATATAATGTCGTCGAAAGGCCCTTACAAAACATGATGAGTGTATGATGAAATTAAAAATCACTGCTTTGTTATTTTCAACTTATTCCCTAAGTGTATTTGCTCAGAATTTGCCTACAAATATGCAAACTCTTCACCTAGCGGGCAAAGAAATAAACTATTACTTAATCCAAAAGCAAGCAGAAAAATCAAAGGATTTATTAGTTTTATTACAGGGTTCTGATTGTAAAAGTGTTATTAATAATCCCAATATGTTGAAAAATTTCGGTGCTGTATTCCCTGATAATGATATTTTATTAGTTGAAAAAACAGGGCTAAACAGTCATGTGGGGACTAAAGATGAAGAAGCTTCGGAAGAAGAATGTCCTGTTGACTATATGTCGAAAGACTCGCCATTAGAACGCGCCAATAATTATATCGTGGTATTAAAACAATTGAAAAATGATTACCAACACATCGTGCTATTAGGCGGAAGTGAAGGTGCGTTGGTGACTAATTTAATTGTTGCTCAAGAAAACTTTATTACCGCATCCGTTGCATTGAATGTCGGCGGACAATATTTTATTAATGATGTTCTGTATAGTATTGAAAATAATACACCTAAAGAAGAGGTTGCAAACTCAAAAGAAGGTTTTAAACAATTTGCAGAGGCAGTAAAACAAAAACAATTAAATAACGACCAATTTGTCAGCGGCCATGGCTCAAGATGGTGGTATGAGATGCTCACCATTGACAATTTAGAACTTATCCAGTCAGTTAAAACACCACATTTGGTGATACAAACGATGGCGGATACCAATGTGGATGCTCATGGTACAGATAATATGATGAAAAAAATCCGTAATCCCCATGTTAGTTATCGAGCATATCAAGATTTAGACCATTTTTTCAAAGATAAAGATGGGCAATTGCAGACAGATCACATTGTGGCGGATATTCAAGATTGGTACCAAATGGTGACAAAATAAAGTGGATATATTAGTGGGTGACTCCCAACTATGATGTCACCCTGTACAATTATGTATCTTGGTTATTAAGATGCGTTCAATAAAATCACTCTGCAATATAACTGTAGTAATTAAATATAGGTTCAAAACCCAGCTTTTTATAAATAGACAAACCATCACTGGATGACTCTAATACACACTGTTTAATCCCTTGCTGATGGCAAAGGGATAGCGCATGTTTAATAAGTAAAGTCGCGAGCCCTTTACCTTGGTATTGAATATCAGTGCCAATATCATCAAGTCGAGCTGTTTGATTATTAAATGTCATAGTTAAGGTTGAAACTGGTTGCTGATCTGCAAATAAGACTAAGTGCACCATATTAGTTTGCTTATCAAGGGCTCTTTGATGGTACCGAATATACTCGTCGGTAACCGTTGAATCATCTTCATCTGTATCAGAATCGACAGGGAATGCCGTAATTAAAGGCTGAGCCCAATCTTTAAGTTGATTATTGCTAAACACTACCTGAAAACCAGAACTAAGCTGTGGTGGTGAATTGTATTGTGATAAAGCCTCTTGCGGCAAAATCATCGCGGTTGATTCACCATCTGCGACTAATCCGCGTGTTGCTATTTCCGTCTCAAATACTGAAAGCACCTGGTCATGAACAACCAATACATAAGGTTTAGCTTGCTGTTTGAATAACGCTTCGGCCTTTTCGTAATCTGAAATGAGGGCGCCTTGGTGGAGATAAATATAATTAAATATAGGTAATGGTAGCTCAGAAAAATAAGCGCTAGTTTGGTTGCTGATTTTCACCGCATTCGCACATATTGCAGACCAAAAATAGTGCTCTTGTTGATAGAACAAATTTTCATTGTTATCCATTATGTATACCTAATTTATTGTAGTAGATAATATTTTCGGGTTTGATTGTATACAAAATGAAATGATCTCTATAGTGGTCGTAAAATTGAAAGCACGAAAAGAACCATTTTATTGCAATTTATTGGGTTTATAAGAAAATAGACTGACCCTAGAAGAAACATAGCATAATAAATAAGAGAAATATTATGAATAACGCACCAGACACAATAACCTTTTTTGAGCGTTTACTTCCACTGGTCGTTTCCGGTAAAAAAGTGATCACTATCCGTGATAAAAGCGAGAGCCATTATATCCCTGGGACTATTGTGAAGGTATATGCGTTAGAAACAGGTGAATATTATACTGATATTAAAATATTGTCGGTAGAGCCCATTTCTTATGATGACATTTCTGAATACCATGCTAAGCAAGAAGCCATGAGTCTAGAGACGTTGAAAGTGCTTATCAAAGAGATTTACCCAAACGAGCAGTATTTATACGTAATCACTTACCAATTGCTGAATAGCACTGATTAATCACGATGTTTCGAAGATGAGCAAATCAGCACGGTGATCTTCATTGGCGGAATATTAATCATTTTGGGAATACTGACTGTGAGTAAAAATTAATATAAAAATAGGCCAAGTAAAGGCCTATTTTACGTTTATTTAAATTGTTCTTGGTGCTTCAAAATAAATTCTTTAAGTGATGTCGGTGCTTTGCCTGTTATTGTTTGAAAATTATCGAAAACCATTCCTGAGCGGTCTAATGTTCCATTAGTAAAATCTACATAATGGTCATAGATACTTTTCATATAGGCGAGCTCTAAATTATTTTTAAGGGCATGTTGCCAAAATTCATCGGGGTTTTCTGCCTGATAACTGAAAGGGATCCCCAACTCTTCTGTTAATAACTCAGCTATTTGTGTGTAGTTTTTATTTTCATAACCAAGGCGATAAATTTGACCTGCGTGTTGTTGCGGGTTAAGTAAGCAATAAGCCGCAAGTTCAGCAACATCAGCACAGTCTACCCAACTGAGTACCGCATTGCCAAAATAAGAGCGCAAGACACCTTTTTGTAAGTTTTCATCCCCTTGATAACCCAGTAAGTTTTGCATATAAGATTCGGGGCGAAGGTGAGTAAATTGTATTCCTGACCATTCAATATAACGTTCAATAAGCTGGTGCCATGCCCAATGAGCCACTTGTGCGTTATCGTCCCCACAGGCACCTAAATGCACAATATATTTCACGGCTGATTTTTTTGCGATATCTACGAAAACCTTACTTTGTACAAGCATATCAATGGTATAGCCTGTCATCATAAAAACGGAGTCGATACCTTGTAAAGCGATTTCAATAGTATCTGGCTTATCATAATCCATTAACACAGTGCGATAAGATGTATTTTTTAATTTAGCGGCGTCTCTAACGGCTAAAACAACATCATGATAGCCTTTTTCCTGTAATGATTGAACGAGGTAGTGACCAACCTGACCTGTAGCACCAGTGATAAGAATTGTATTTTTCATGAATATCCTATAGTGACAATATATTCAGTTAAAGTGTTTTGCTCATAATATATTCAAGATATTATTGAGCAATAAAGCGTTATATTTTGTCGCTTTTCTTA
This sequence comes from Providencia sp. PROV032, assembly GCF_028484875.1. NCBI lineage: Bacteria > Pseudomonadati > Pseudomonadota > Gammaproteobacteria > Enterobacterales > Morganellaceae > Providencia > Providencia sp. PROV032. The sequence goes on along the minus strand of NZ_JAMPSX010000006.1, from coordinate 73,001 downwards.
ATGTAAGAGGAACTTGGTTTATAAACATATTCTCCTGTGCTTTATCAGTGTATAGCAATCAATTGATAAATGTCATAGAAGAGGAAAAGTAGAGCATTTTTGGTACTAGGGGGAAGATAAAAGGGCAATCTAACCCTTTTATCTGAAAATGATTATTTAATTGTTTGGCTAATATCTGAGTAAGCAAATAACGCTTGGGCTCCACCTGTATGAATAAATAGAATGGGTGTTTTTTCTTCAGAGTTTTCTAAGTAATCAATTAGCCCAGCCATGGCTTTACCCGTATAAACGGGGTCTAATAAAATACCTTCTTGCTGCGCTAATAAGTTGATTGCGGCGAGGCCTTTTTGGTTTGGCATTCCATACATTGGAGCAAAAAAGTTATCCCATAGCTGTACCTTTGGGGTTTTATCTAGAGACAACCATTGAGCCAGTTCGGATTGCAATTTTTCAACTTTAGGGGCCTGGTCTTGTTGCTTTCTTGAAACGGTTACGCCAATTACTTGACTTTGCGGTAATAGTTCTTGTAAACCAATGGCAAGGCCTGCATGCGTTCCAGCACTCCCAGAGGCAACAATCACTTTGTCAAATTCAATATGTGCTGGTTTCTGTTGAGCTATTTCAATAGCGCACTGAATATAGCCTAAAGCACCTAATGTATTTGACCCACCCACAGGGACAATGTAGGCATCTTTTAGAGACAGTGTTTCAATTAGTGCTTCCATTTGAGATTGCGGGTCGGTTAATTCATCACACATGACACAGCGAGTGCCAAATAAGTCAGTTAATAGTTTATTACCATTATGTAGAAAGTTAGGGTTATCACTTTGAATTGGGTTTTCTAACAAAGCGACACACTCAAGCCCATACATGGCAGCAACAGCCGCAGTTTGGCGGACATGGTTTGATTGAATTGCTCCCGCAGTAACAATAATCTTTGCATTTTTGGCTAATGCATCGGCCATTAAAAATTCGAGTTTACGTAATTTATTTCCCCCCATAGCAAGAGGGGTCATATCATCACGCTTGATATAGATCTCACGGCCAAACTTATGCGATAAATTATTTAATCGATTAAGAGGAGTCGATGCGTTAAGTAAATCTATTTTTTTAAACTGTGCTAATTGTTGTTGAAGAGACATCTAAACTCCCAATAATTAATAAGAGAAACCAAGATAAAGGTAAATAGCAAGTACAACACTGGCCGTTACAAGAGCATAAGGCATTTGTGTTCGGATATGTTCAATATGTTCGCAGTCTGTCGCCATTGAAGCAACAATAGCATCCGCAGAAATTGGAGAGGTCATATCACCAAATATTGAGCCAGAAATTGCTGCACCTATCATATATTCTACAGGCATTCCTACTGATAGGCCTAATTGGACGCCGATAGGGATCATTATAGCGAAAGTTCCCCAAGAGGTACCTGTAGCTAAAGACATAATAGCGCTAATAATAAAGATAAAGCCAATAGAAAACCCTGGAGGCATAACCCCTTGAGTAACTTCAGCAATATAAGCACCAGTATTTAATTCTGCAGAAACATTACCCATTAAGAATGCTAAAATCATAATTGAGCTAATTTTTAGCATGTTGGCATAACCGATAAACAACTCTTTGAAAAATGCATCAATATTTAATAGACGTCGGCCGATAAACCAACAGAAAGAAACTACGGTACCAAACATGACACCCCAATATACGGATGTCGATCCACTTCCTTTGCTAAAGTCACCGTCGCCTGTAATATACAGAGCAATAGGTACCATTAACACCGTCGATAAAATAGGAATAAAAAAGTTTAATGAGGAATGAGCATTAGGATGGTCAATAATCTCTTCTTCGCTATCTTGGCTTTGTAATTGAGATATATTTCCAGCAATAAAATTCTGTTGATACTTTTCTTCTGCTTTTTTCATGGGACCCCATGAAACGTTAGTAAATACATAGAATAGGATAGTTAGAATGGATAGCCATGCCATCAAGTTGTATCCAATCGACGTAATTAAAATATCAAAAGGCTCGCCTTGAATCAGTCCTTGGGATATTTGTACCCCAATTAACCCCATTATTACCGCTCCCCAACCATTGATGATGGCCGAGGAACAAACAGAAACACACGCTGTTTGGATAATATAGGACATTTTTTCAGGGGCAACACCATATTGCCGTGCTAGATTTTTAGTTGAGGCGCCGGCGACTAATTGGTTAATTGAGCTTTCAATAAAAATAAGAGAAGTAATGATGATGGCAAGCAACTGGGTAGATTTACGGTTTTTAATTAATTTTGTCTTATTGGTAAGTAACTGAACTAACGCACGAACACCACCGGTAACCACAACAAGCCTCATGATCCCACCGATCATAACCATAAAGACAATTGTTCGCGTATTCCCTGCAGATGAAAATGTATCAATAATACCATCAACGGTACCTTGAACACCTAATAATACGTTGTGGTCATGAATGACAGTAAAACCAACGAGTATTCCTAACATTAATGAAAGCATGACTTGGCGAGTTAATATCGCCAATATTATAGTCACAATGGGAGTGATAACGGTCCAAATACCATAGTCCTGCATGTGTTTACCTGTGATCTGAGAGAAAATATGAATTTTATAATTATTGAAAAATCATAGCATTAATAGGAACACGGTAGAATAATTTTATGTAGTTTGAAATGAGTTGTGACAATAAATTAATAAGAAAAAGGCCAAACAGATAAATGCTGGCCATATGTACAGATAGAATCAAATATTACTGTCGAGCTTGCCACTCTTTAGCCGTTATTTTACTAATATCTTCTGTTTTAGTTTCACCAATTAATTCAATAAATTGTGGTTCAAGAGTTGCATAGTATTTGAAACCACATTTCTCTTGAGCAATTTTAGATTGTTCGTTGCCTTGAAAGTAACCGCACCACAAATTATCTAATTTCAAATCAGTGAAAGCATGGTGCATGATGGCGTTAATTGATTCTGGGATAATACCTTTACCCCAGAACGGTACACCTATCCAATAGCTAACTTCTGCATCATTTTCACCAATAGAAAAATTACTTTCATGGCTGAATGATAAACCAATCAAGCCAATAGCTTGGTTCTCATTTTTTAACGTTACAGCGTAAATTTCATCACGCATAAAAATATTCTTGATGATAGAAAGACTCTCTTCTTCGTTTTTGTGAGCAGGCCAACCTGCGATTGGGCCAATTCTTTCATCTTTTGCATAGAAATATAAATCAGCGGCATCTGTTTCTTGCCAAGGACGCAATACTAACCTATTTGTTGTAAGAACCATTTTATCAGCTCCTCATTATGGCATCTCCTAACTTGAAAGCTATTTTAGGTATTTATGGAAATAAAATAAGGGCATAATTTGTTCATTTTAGGTACTTATCGCAACTTTCTTGTTATGATTACACGATATAACGCGAATTAAAGAACAATAATCATGCTACATTTAAATAATTATCAAATTGATTTGCCAAAAGTTATTCGGATTGGTGAAAGCAATATGGATGAAATGCAATATAAACCGATTAAAACATCTTATGTGACAGTTTGTATGTGCAAGCAAGGATATGGCGTATTTAATATTAATTTTAAACAACAGCCAGTACGCAAAAACGATATTATCGTTTTATATGATGACTCCTTTGCAATGCTACAAACCAAATCATGTAATTTTCGTTTGGAATATTGGTTGATTGATAAAAAGCTAGCAACAGAAATTGCTTATGTATTGCCACGTCAGCTTTTTGCCTTTTTTAATGATTTTCCTGTTATTTCAACGCCATTAGGAAAAGTGGAACTGCTTGAAAATTGGAGATATATTCTCCTCGCTATAGTGCATAACTGGGGTGAACATGGGGTATTACAGTTAAAAAATCATTTGCAAAATTTATTTTTAGAAATCAGTCATCATACTCAACACACATTCAGTAAATCAGAAAGTAAAAGTCGCCAAGAGCAACTATGCTGGCGTTTTTGGGATTTAATTATCGCTTACTGTAAACAGCATAAAGAAGTGAAATTTTATGCTGAAAAATTGTCTATTACGCCATTTTACTTATCTAAGATTAGTCAAAGTTTCTTTAATGACCCGCCAAAAGTATTAATTGATAGGCAAGTTATTCTAGAAATAAAAGCATTATTAGAAGTTGGTAATCTGTCCATTAAGCAAATTGCTGATGAATTAAATTTTGAAGATACATCCTATTTATGTCGCTATTTTAAACGGCATACAGGGATGACGTTAACGGGATTTAAAAAACGGATTGCACAAAGAGAGCTGGGAAATCAATACCAGTAGTATGGTTCATTTTTGTTGAATTCTTTTTATGAATTTAATTAATCAATATAATTCAATTATTTATAACTAAGCGCTTAACGGATAGAAAGTGAATTAAAAAGCAATGTTCGGAGTTTTTTGCAATTGTAGTTTGTCATAATTAATGCAATTAACTAAAGAAGGACGACATGATGACAACTAAAAATTTGTGGAATACGCCAGAACAGAGATGGCAAGCGGTGGTTGAAAGGAATAAAGCTGCAGATGGTCACTTTGTTTACGGTGTAAGAACCTCTGCTATTTATTGCCATCCGTCTGCTGCTGGGCGTTTACCAAATAGAAATAACGTTGAGTTTTTTGATAGTGAGCAGCAAGCGATTGAACAAGGCTATCGTGCTGGAAAACGCTTTCGTGCAGAGACCTCACGATTAAGCCAATTTTATCAAGAACAAATTGAAAAAGCTTGCCGTTATATTGAACAGCAGGAGCAAGCAGTGAGTTTGGCAAGTTTAGCTGATTATATCGGTATGAGTCGTTACCATTTACATCGTTTATTTAAAGCACAAACCGGGTTAACACCAAAAGCCTATGCAGATGCATTTCGCCATAAAACCTTGCAACAACGACTTCAAGAAAAAAAACGAATTACTGATGCTATTTATGATGCGGGTTATCAATCAAATAGTCGCTTTTATGAAGTTTCATCTAAACGATTAGGTATGACACCAAGTGAATGGAAATCAGGTGGTGGTGGCAATAAAATTTATTTTGCTCTTGCGGCTTGCTCATTGGGGACACTACTCGTTGCACAAAGTCCGATAGGTGTTTGTGCAATTTTATTAGGAGACGACCCTGAACAATTACTGAATAATTTACAAGACAAATTCCCAAAAGCAGAGCTGATAGGGGGAGATGGTGACTTTGAACTATTGGTAGCCCAAGTGGTTGGCTTTATCGAGGCACCTGAAATTGGTTTAAACTTGCCACTTGATATCCAAGGTACCGCATTTCAACAGCGTGTCTGGCAAACTTTACAAAAGATCCCTATTGGAGAAACAGTCAGTTACGCTGATATTGCAGAGAAGATAGGTCAGCCTAATGCAGTTAGAGCGGTAGCGAACGCCTGTGGTGCAAATATGTTAGCTGTCGCTATTCCGTGTCATCGAGTGGTTAGAAGTAATGGTGACCTTTCAGGCTATCGTTGGGGTATTGACCGAAAACAAGCGCTATTGCTAAAAGAAGCTAAGTATAAGTATAAGGTAGATAATAATTAACTAAATAGTACTAGAAAATGAAGAGTAACCCGAATGTGACTATTTCAAACTCGCCTATTTGAGATAATAGAATTCCCCTTACTCGGTCAATATGCTACATGAATAAGGGGAGTAATAGCCGTTAACTATTTGTATTCGAATGACTATTTTTAGAATAGAATAAGTAAATAACATAGAGAAGCGTAAAACTGGCAGTGTAACCTGTAAAAATCATCCAAAAGGTTTTCCAATCTACTATACCATTGACGGTATTAAGCTCGATAACCCAACCACATAAAACAGCCCCTAAAAAAGTCCCAAAACCGTTAACTAATGTGGTGAATACACCTTGCGCTGTTGAACGGAACTCAGCAACAATTTCCTTTTCCAAAAATAACGCGCCAGCGATATTAAAGAAATCAAATGCGCAGCCGTATACAACCATAGATAAGAATAAAGCGATGGTACCAATTGCTGTGAAATCACCATAAGCAAATAAACCAAGTCGTAAAATCCACGCCATCATACTCATGAATAAAATGGTTTCAATTTTGAATTTTTTGAGTAACAGAGGTAAAAGCAAAATGAAGATGATTTCTGAAAATTGCGATATTGATAAAAAGATAGTGGGATATTCAGAAAAAATAGAGCCTCTAGCTTCAGGCATTAATGCCATATCTTGTAAAAAGGGAACACCAAAGGTATTGGTAATTTGTAAGACGGATCCTAATAGCATGGCAAAAAATAAGAATACCGCCACTCTCCCTTTTTTAAACAGAAGAATAATATTTTGGCAACTAAAGCTGGATTTTTCTCTCTTTTTCTCAACTTTACAGCTCTGCGTGGAAATAAAGAACACAGAAAAAATACTGAGTATAACTGATGCAATTGCACCGACATATAATTGATAAAAACTCATTTCCAATTTTAATAAGCTAATTGTCCACATAGCGACAATAAAGCCTACGGTACCGTAAACGCGTATTTTTGGAAAATAGACATCAGAATCGAGTTTTTTTGCACTCAACATTTCAAAAACAATACTATTACAAACAGAAATCGTGGGCATATAAAACATTAGATGAACTAATGTCATAATAAATAGCAGGGTTATTGAATCACTATGAGCCATTGCAATCAAAAATACAGCAGAAATAATATGTGATGCAACGTAAACAAGCTTTCGGTTGTTAATTTTATCTGCAATAAATCCAATGATAATTGGTGAACATAAAGCTGAAATGCCTAATGTACTAAAAATTAGGCCAATTTCACCGCCTTTGAAATGCAATGTATTGAAGAGATAAGACGCGAACGTAACTAGCCATGATCCCCAGATAAAAAATTGCAGAAATGAAACAAATTTCAATCGAGTCGTGATATTCATGTTTATATACCTTCCGTTAGCTTAAACATGCTTTAATCTAATCATTAAATAAACTGTTCTTTTCAATTAATTTAATAACCAAGTCTGGAAGCATCTATCTTGTTATTGTTTGTGCATTATAAAATAGCTAATGAGAGTTTTTTTTGATATGGAGGTGGGTAATCATCGATTAATAGTAGGAATTAGCCTGTTTATATAGAGGGTATTACGTATTTATATACATAGGAATAATAAAATTGGTTAATATTTGGCTTTTCTGAGTTTAAAGTGCCTAAAGAGTAGATGCTGTAGATTCAACTTTTTTATAGGTTAGTTGAATTTAATTAAAATTTAAGGTTTAATAGCTGTCTCTTCACGCTTATCTTCTAATTTACTGCCTCAATCCATTATTTCAATATTTCCAGTGGTTAAATGCCACTTGCATCCTGCAACTCATTGCCAAAACATTCCCTCAATTTCTTTAAAAAAACAAATGACAATAACTCCAATCATAATAATGATTGGGAGATTTAATGTATGTGAAAAAACGAGAAAATTATGATTTCCACTCATTACTTGCTGCTTTTATCCGCAGTAGCGGTATACCTTGTTGGTACCGCAGAATTTATGTTGTCGGCTATTATATCGCCGTTAGCGACTGTGTTTAATGTTCGACCTGAACAAATTACTTGGTTGATATCAGCTTATGCTTTGTCCTATACCTTGGCTGCTCCTATTATTGGTTTTTTATCGGATAGAATCGATAGGCGTAAAATTGTGCTCATAGCTCTTTTGTTATTATCACTCGACAGTTTAGCCATCATTTTCTCACCTAATTTATTGATTGCTCTAGTTTTAAGGGGATTCGGTGGATTGGCATCAGCAGCGCTTGTCCCAGTTATTTTTGCCCTTATTGCTGATGCAGTTAGTGAAAGAAAGCAAGCTGCAGCAATGGGAAGCATTATGATGGGAATGACGGTAGGTATTATTACGGGGCCTATTGTTGCTGGAATATTAGTTCAATATTTTGCTTGGTATGCCCCATTTGTATATACCGCTGTAGGATGCTTATTGGTATTTATCATAGCGTTATTTACACTACCGCACTCTCAAAAAACGATCGGAAGAAAATTATCGTTTAAAGCGATTAAGCACGTAGGTATTGTCAGGTTCATATTAGCTAAAGGCATATGGAATGGCGTGTCGGTTTGCATGTTTTTGCTTGCTGGTGAAATATTAAGGCAACGATCTCACTTAGAAAGTGTAGAGGTTGGTAGCTTAATGGGACTATTTGGGATTGGACTATTATGTGGTAATGGTTTAGTTACAAAAATTGAAAAACTTAAAATATCAAATAATGCAAAACTCGTGGTTATTATTTTAATAATTATGGTAACGATTATCTTATTTCTCAGTGGGTGGCTTCCGTTAATTGGTCATGGATTATGTTTAGCTGTTTTAGGGGGGATGTTGGGTCTGGCATCACCGATAAGTACAGCAATGTTAGCAAGAAAAAGTGCAGAGAATAAAGGTTTTATTCTGTCTATATCCGAGAGTGTTAACAACTCGGTTCTACTATCTGCATTACCGATATTTTCTTTGTTTTTTTCAAAAGGTCTAATGGTTACTTCTGTAATCATGATTATTGTATTGTTAAGTACAGCTATTTATTTAGTTTTACCAACAAAAGAGAAAAAAGAGGCTGTAGATTGATTGCTTTTCTCCACTAAGATTATTTTTTAGTGGAGAAAAAGTGTTATTGAGCAATTAATATTTGTTTTTTTCTTAAACGCATTCCATTTAACATGGATAGCCAGGCTAAAAACGTAACAAACATAAGAATAATGAAAATAAAATAAGGTGGAAGTTCAGTTAGTACAACTCCTGTTAACATCGGATTAAATGCACCACCAAGTAGCCCTAGAGATTGAGCTGAAAAATAACTGGCCTTCATTCCGTCTGGGGCAATACTATCAATTAACATATATTCTCCAGGGGCATAGATTAACTCACCTAGAGTGAATATAAAGGCGCCAAGAGCCCAAAGGTATAAATTTTCATGGGAATACATAAAGGTTGCCAATCCTAAAATGAAAAATAGGCTACCTAATGTCATTAATTTTCTTAAATTATCTGGCGTGATCCGTTTGCCAACCGTATATTGCAAAGTTACTACGACAATCGCATTCACTGGTAAAATAACGCCAATAACCACTTGTGCAAAATCGCTGTTAGCAACGGTAATGGCATACTGCGATATCCAAGTCGTAAAAGTACCGAAAACTAATGAGCCTAAGAAAGTGGATAAAATAAACCATGCTAGGACTTGATCTCTTAGCATAGCGACAGGGTTCCATTTACGGTTCTGTCCTTCTTCTAAAGGTATTGGTTTTATGCTCTGCACAAACCTCTGTATAAAGAATATTGGGAAAGCGGCAGAAATTGCAGCTAAATAGAATGGTAGGTTAATGCTATACATTAATAACCAAGTACCAATAGGGGGCCCAACGGTCCAGCCAATATTAATGAATGTATAATTTAAGGAAAATATTTTTGCTTTTAATGCAACCGTAAGGGTATCGGCAAAGTACGCTTTTAGTACCGTTGAGAACACGGAATAAGAGCAATTTATTAGCGAAAAGAAAATAATGACGAGAATTGCATTATTAACGATAGGTATTGCAATAAACCCACAAATAAAAGCGATAACTGCAGATAACATGCAGCGTTTTTTGTCAACACGATCAGCTAGCATGCCAAAGCCCATGCTAAATAAAACACCGACCACCATAGCCATTGACATTGCAACACCGACAATATCAATAGCCATTTTATATTCACGGGTTAAGTAAATAGCCATAAAGGGTAATGTTGCACCACGGCCAATCGTTAAGAGCAGTGACGATGCAAGTAATGCACTGTTTGATATATTAAATTTAGATAACATTGCACACAACCTAACTCATTAATTGTTGTTATAGATTTATTACAGACTCTCTGCAAGCTATAAAATACCTAAATTTACGGCAGTGAGATATGGTGATTAATGCTCAAAATTGAAAACGATATTTTGCTGATGCTAATGTGCCATTCTCAATTAAAAATCCGGCAATATGAAATACAATCTGGCCAATAAAATGTTATATGCTGTTGTAATTATCGATAAATTTAAATGGGTTGTAAGGAGATAGTGTCTTGATGATAAAACAGGAAAAAGGTGCAATGTTGCACCTTTTCGAAGGAGATGAAAATTATAAAGCAGCCGTATATACGCGACGGCTAACCTCTAAATTAATATCTTGGTGCTCGCCTAATTTTGTCATACTGTGAGCTTCCAAGCTTTTTACTAATGGTTCAATAACATCGTGAGTGAGCTGGTAGTCACTAAAGCGCGTGCCTACTTGCATTTTTTCAAAGAATGCTCGGGTTAACTCGATGGATTTTAATGCTTTCTCTTGTTCTGAACCTGACGTAATCCCCCAAACTTGTTCGGCATATTGCACTAACTTGGCCTGTTTTTGTGGTAATTTTTCTGTCAGCATGGATGGAAGAACAATGGCAAGAGTTTGTGCATGATCCAAGCCATATAAGACCGTGATTTCGTGGCCTAACATATGGGTAGACCAGTCTTGCGGAACACCGACACCAATTAAACCATTTAAAGCTAATGTGGCAGTCCACATTAAATTGGCCCGAAGATCATAATCGTTTGGAGCCTCAAGCGCTTTAGGCCCAATTTCGATTAATGTTTTTAATAAGCCTTCCGCAAATGCATCTTGTACGTAAGCATTTACTGGATACGTTAAATATTGTTCAATAACATGAACGAAGGCGTCAACGACACCATTACTGATTTGGCGAGCGGGTAATGTATAGGTTTTTACTGGGTCAAGAATAGAAAATTGAGGGAACACGTGGTCACTCATAAACGCAAGTTTAGAATGTAATTCTTCACGAGTGATCACAGAACCTTTGTTCATTTCAGAACCAGTTGCAGGTAATGTTAATACAGTCCCAAAAGGCACTGCAGTTTTAATGGTTGCACCTCTGTTTGTGACCACTTCCCATTTATCGCCCGGATAATTTACTGCCGCAGCGACAAATTTAACGCCATCAATGACGGAACCGCCACCAACAGCCAGCAAAAAATCAAAGCCTTCTTTTTCAACTTTATCGACGGCTTTGATCAAGGTTTCATAACGAGGATTAGCCTCAATCCCACCAAAATGGTCGAATATCCGAGAGCCTAAAGCTTGCTCAACTTCGCTTAAGGTTCCTGTTTTTCTTGCACTTTCACCGCCGAATAAAATAAGAACCTTAGCATTTTTAGGGATAACTCGATCAAGTTCGCAGATTTTACCTTCACCAAAAATGATACGAGTAGGGTTATAAAATTCGAAATTGTTCATATGTAACCTTCGTCGAAAGTAGAAACGAACCTAATGATTACATGCATACAATTATAAGTAAACATAATATAACTTTAAATAATTAAGAGTTATATATATTTGATTTCTTATATTCCAGTGGGGGAATTATATTAACAATATTTAATTGTAGTTAATCTTAATTGTTATTTTTATATTTTATTGATACAGCAATCTTGTTAATTTGATGATGGATTTTAATTTAACATGGAAAGAAAAATTAGATGATAAATATAAATAATCAAAAAACGAATGATAACGTAATTGATAAAGATGAAGATTTAATGTTTTTGATGGAACACTTAGATGGAAGCCCCTTAGTGGGGGAACAATCCTCTGAGCTTAAAAATATATCCAATTGGTTTAACCCTATAGATGAATACACAAGACTCAAAACCTCTAAGTATTTAATGAGTAAGCCAATAAATGACTCTACATATGATTATCACGTTTTAATCCAAATAGGCGGTGACGATACAACAGCTAAATCAACGGGGCGGTTATTAGCAAAATTCCCTGATAACTCACTTGTCATACAGTTTGATGTTGTAAACGAACAGTGGAAGATACTACATGGTGATTTAAAAACTAAAGTTAATGGGAAAATACGTTGGGCGGTTATTGGTCATGGACAGTACAAAGGGCGCAACCAACAAAGTTACTTTGAAGGGTACCAAGCAAATCAACTTATTGCAGGACTGAAGTACCTTAAAAATCATGTATTAAAAGCATACCCACCAAATAAGATTGTCTTAGCTGGCTGCCAATTAGGGCGCGGGGGCGTAAATGAAAATTTTGTCTTCAGAGCAAGTGTCGAGTTAGCTAAACAGGGAATATACCTTCCTGTGGTGGGGTATAATCGGCTTATCGGTGTCACGAGTGACAGTAAAAAAATAACTTGGCCGTATGACCTCGCAGGGGAAAAACAATCTACTAAAAATTGGCGGTTAGAAATTAGTATTAGCCAAACTGACCAACAAGCCTATATTAATGGTAAGCATGCTATTTTATATTTTATCGATGAATTAAGACGTGATGAGCTCGGCGTATGGCAGTTAATAAAAGATGACCACTCTACTTCAATGGATATTTTTAGGGAACCAAATAATGAGCATAAAATCGACATTGATTTGATTAAAAAAGTCGCTTTTAATCATGATGCATACGCTATTTTTAAAAATAAACTAAACACGAAGAACATTCTATTTAATAGTGATTTTAGACGTGAGTTACTTCATGAATATGAGAGTGTTGGAATATTAGAATCACCATTGTGGTTAATGATTAATAAAGACAATGTGAATATTAACTCACAAAAAAATAACGATAATATCAAAATTATTATTCGCACAGGAAGGGGCGTTGTAGGGAAAAAATATGCGGAAGATCTCCTGAAGGACTCCCCGAATAGCACACTGTTGCTTCAGTTAAACCCGAATACAATGGAGTTTTTCTTAGAGCATGGGGATATAGAGCAGTTACTCAAAGTACCCAAACAACAGTGGATATTAATAGATAATCTTCATCCTGAGCCTGGTTATATACAAAACTATGCTAACTCGCTAAATGTATTAAAGTTAAGATATGAATTTAAAATGCCAGAAAGTATTTCACTGTATTTAACCGATACAAAGTCATTATTAACTAAAGATGAGAAAGTAAGTTTTTTTGATGAGTTAACAAGTAAGCTGAAAATAAATGGAATATATGCGAAATTTTTTTTGGAGAGTAATTTTGAAATAAGACATAGAATAAGGGCGTTACTTGAGGATGTTAGCATTGGTAATTTATTAATAGAAAACATTGACATAAATAAAAATTCTTTTTTAAAAGGTTTTTTTACATTACAAGATGGAAGTATTGATAGAGATAAATTAAAAATTGCAGCATATGACCCCATTATCAGTAAAAAAATTAATAAAATATGTGATGCTGAGAATGAAAATGACTTTTCTCAGATGTGGGATCCAATTTTTTCTGACGATAATTCCACGGGGATTAAGCAACAGGCTATTGAAGTAAAAGAAATTTTGGCGTTTTTAAGTCATCAGCCTGAAAAAATAAATCACTTAAGTAAGCCGTCTATAAGCCGTTTGTCTGAGTTATTCCCGAGCGGGCAAGGTTTTAATCATGCAGATGTTTTAAAATTGGTCCAAGACCCAATAAAGTTAAGGGAATATAACCAATATATTGATGATTTTTTAACTATCTATATAGATATTGAAATATCATTTGCAGATAAAAAATCATTAAGCGAAGAGTTTAAATTGATTTTTGATTTAAACGAAAAAATAAAATCTAATCATGCAGCACTTTCTCAGTTATCATATAAAGACGGGCTTGATATTACACTCAACAAATTACCCGTTGAAATAAGTTCCTTTGAAGGGCTCTACTTTTTACATCTTTTTCAGCACAGTAATTTAACTGATGAACAACGTTTGCAACTTAAGGACAAGCTGGGGATTTTAAAAAAGCTAACACGAAAAAATGGATTGGGTAATATTACAAGCAAAGAGCAGGAAGCACTCAATCGGTTTGATGAAATATATCAATGTAATTCTGATTTATTAGGCACCATTTCTAGTGAAATAAGCGAACAATCTCACATAGTATTATTTGAGAATATGGAGAATAACCAAATCATCACGTTTCAAAGTGATGAAGAGATATATACAATCACAAGCTACTCGCGCAATGATAAGTATATTTTGACCTTATCCGATTCGATAGGGATCGAGCTGATTATTAGTCATTCAGAATTTAACCAAGCAAAACAACAGTTATTTAATGTTTTTAATGAATATATTAACCAAGAAATAACCAAAGATGATGGTACTGTATCAACAAGAGGAAATATTGCTGGATTTAAGCATGGAGTAGGTGAAGCCCTGTTTGGTGAAGTGAAATCTATAAATACAAAGAGTGAAGAATATCAAAGTCTGCAGAAAAACATGATGAGTGAACTGGATACCGTTTTCAGGGGATCTGCAATATCAGTGACTGATGGCCCTGAAGTTATTTTTGGCGAACAGGTCACATCACTGAAAACACTTAGAGATATCGGGGCTACGATAGATAACGAACCATTAGATTTTAAACATACTCAACTCCCTAATTGGGGGGATAATGTTAAATTTAATCCTGACAAATTAGTATTTCAGTTAACCTTTTTAACAGGGAATGAAAAGGATATTAATTTAATTAAAATGCTCAATAAGAGCTTACAAGGGGATCAAATAGCAAGACGAATTGGTGCTAATTCAATGATCCAGCCAAGAGCGATACTACAAGAACAACTCCAGATTATTCAAAAATTACAATTTGGTCACCAGGCTGGTGTAGAGAAAGTCGTGGAAGATTTACGGCGTGCCGGTGTTAAATTACCCGTCTATGCCCGAATGGCTAATTATTTCGGGCAAGGAATTGGTTCTACAGGAATATTTTTGACGGTCAATTCGGTTTATCAGTTGATAGATGAATTAGATAATCCTAATTTATCGGAGAAAGAGAGACGAGAAATACAGAGAAATCTTGATCTAGCCTGCGCAAATGCATTTTTTAATTATGGAGATATGGTTTTACAGCCTATTTTACTCAAGCTCGCTTATAAACAAGCTGGGTCATTTAATGTATCATCAAAAATTACAGCTCGTATTACAATCATATTTAATTTAATTGGAATGGGGTTAGATGTATATCAAGCGTGTGAAGCATTTGAACAGCTAGATAAAGTTACAAATGATAAAGATCGGCAAGATTTAATGGTGAATGGTTCCTTGTCAATTGCCAATATTGTTGTGGGCGGAGTAACCATAGTTGGCATAATCATTGGCTCATCCGCAATCCCCGTTGTTGGCTTAATTGTTGCGGGGTCCTTATTAATTGGAGGGATGGTATATACAGGTATTCGTGCAGTAGAAAAAATTGAAGAGGAACTCGGTGAATCTCTAGACTGGGATGAAAAAGCCAGAGAAGGTATTCGTGCCGCACTGGGTTTTTCCCCTTCAGACAACATATTAAATCGGTTTAGTTATAAACAGCATTTAACTTACTTTCAAAATATAAATTGGCAACAAGATTTAGATACTTTCAAGTCATCATTTTTATATCAGGGGTTTGATGAACACTTACAATTGGTTGGTAAACCGATCCTTGTGGAACACGTGAAACATTATATTTATTATAGGGATAATTCAAAAATAATTAACAGCACAGCATTTTCTGATTCGGATAACAGTGTATTTCTTCGTCATATTGATAGTGATGAAATCGGGCCTTACTATACTATCGAGCAAATCAATTTTATTCGAGAAAATTATCATTTTGACTCTCAAGATAATCTCTGGGTAAAAAACACGCAACATCAAAGTATTAATGAACTGAATTTTAATTATCGTTTTAGACTTGTGAATAAAACGGCGCCTATCGCTTATAAAGACATTGGTGAGGAGGTTGCCAATGATATTATTGTCCTTAATCCTGAATATGATAGTTCATTATTAAAAGACTTTTTACATGAAAATAACTTGGATACGTCTTATCGCCTAAAAAAAAGGCAGTCAGTTGCGGCACAATTAAGCTCTTTATCAGCATCAGAGTTACGGTTATTCCAAGCCAGGAACAATTACACCAATATTACTCACCCAGATATTAATAGCAATATCGCAGTTAATAGATTAGGTAATGAGTTTTTAAATCAGCCTATTGATATCGCTAGGGAATTATTAAGTGAGAACCCTAGGGTTATTTATGAAGGCATGCAAAATATTGGTTTTCGATATGAAAAAGAATCAAAGCAAAAAAACATCAGTTTTAACCCGGGAAATGGGACAGATATTATTGTTGGTAAAAAAGATTCACGGAATTTGTTTAATATCAATACAGGGCGTAAATTTTTAGTCGGAGGAGAAAAGGATGACATTACAAACTTATCCTTATTATTTAAATATGATGTTCAAGAAGATAACGACGTTTATTTTGATGGTAACGGCGGCAGTAATGGCATAATCATTAAAGATATTCCATCTAAATCTAAAGTTGATATCAATTTGAACAATAAGGTATCAGAGGTTGCGTTAATAAATCAAGGTGTTAGGCGAGTCCATTTACGTAATGTACATGATGTGATGCTAATTGGAGATAGAACGACAAAAGCGGAACTATTAGGTAATAAAGGCTCCAATACATTAGATGCTGGGGCTGCGATTGCCTTTATTCAAGGTATGGAGGGAGATGACCAGCTAATATTTGAATCTGGCATAGTTAATGGTGGTGAAGGGGATGATAGTTATTTTCTACGTCGTGTTGATTGGTACAATGAGCAAGAACAATTAAATAATAACCTATTAGAGTTATCTGCTGTCATTATTGAAAACACCCAAAGTCAAAGCCGAGTAAATTTAGGATATACGTTGAATGAAATCAAGGGAGCGAATATCTCTGGTAATGATCTTATCTTAACTGTTGAAATGAACTTAGCAGAGTCAGAAACTAAAAAATTAATTTTGAATGTTACTTTAAAAAATATGTATAAACGTCATAGTCATGGTAGGGAGATTGTTCATCGATATCAATTGCATACACGGGATGGGTTTGTATTAAATACCAAATTAAATGACTTAGACTCAAGCGCCTCACACATTATCAGTGAAAATATTTTCAATATTACTTATCAAAAGGGCGTTGGTTCTACAATGAGCATTGATGAGAGTGAAAAAACAATTACAGTTGATAATAAAATATACCATCAACCACGATGGGGGGATTTCAAATTTCATGGGTTAGCAAGTCATCTAGAATATAAGGGTAGCAGTAGTGATGACCACCTTTTAATGGTAAGTAGAAACAGTCACATTATGGTTACTAAAGGGAGAGATATTTATCAGGTGAGCCCAGAACAGATTTGTCAAGGTAAAATAACGTTTGATTTTATAAATATGAAATCCGAAATGAAAGATGATTTTGATATGCTAATTCTGTTACCTTATGAGAACGGGTTTAATATTAAAGCGTTGGGAACATCAATATTCTTGCATGATAAGTTCAGTAATAAAAAACTTGAAATTAACCTTATTAATTTATCATTTCCAATGAATGAAAAAATTTACATTAAAGATGGTCATGGAAATCTATTTAAAATAATAGTGGGGCAAGAGTTTCATGATGTAGAGGTCGTTGAATGTTTGGAGTTACCCACGGAAAGGGATGATTATATAAAAATCCTTAAGGGATATAATTCCCGCTATCCTATTTTAGATACAAACAATGGTGATGACCTCATTGAAGATAATAGCATGACAGGAAATATCATCAATTCAGGAGAGGGTAATGATATTGTGATTGCCAATGGAGGGGCGAATGTTTTGTATGGGGGGAACGGTGATGATTATATTTACGGTGGTGAGAAGAGTGATTTAATTTTATCTGATTTAGGTAATGACAAACTTGATGGACAAGGTGGTGGAGATCATTATTTGATCGATGGAAGCAAAGGCGTCGGTAATACCGAGATAGTAGACCAAATTGGACTTAATCGTATTCATTTAGTTAACTTTAAAACCGAGTATCAGGTCATAGAACAACGAGAAGAGACTTACCATCTTTATACCTCGGAATCTAATTTGCGGACAGTCAAAGTAAAAATTCCTCCAAATAATAAAAACAACAATAATCACGTTTATCACCACGAACGATTACCTTCCCATATGCCAATCCATATTCATAATGATGGTATGGCACATTTAATTCGCTATCTTGCTGAACAACAGCAATATAAAAAAGAATTATCGCCTGAGCAGGTTTGGCACCCTATGGATGAGTTTAAACATTTTTCTAACGATTTAAGTTTTTCATCCATTATTGATACAGAGGCAGAAAATATACATATTAGTGAAAACATGCCATTTAGGCGCTTGTTTATTCGGACAAGTGGCGCCGAGCAAAAAATTTGGGATAGAAGTGGCGTTGGGCGGGTATTTAAAGGGCAAGCGGCCACAGGCGCTATTTCAATACCCGATGGTATCGAAGGGAATAATGTTCTTTATGCGTCAACAAGTGATACCAATTTATATGGTGGTGAAGGGAATGATGTCTTCATCTCCAATGGTTCAAATGGGTTGTTAACAGATGCCAGTGGGAAAAATAGCTTTATTATCAATGGTGAAATTGCCGGTTGGAATTCGCTGTACAGCCTTGGCGGTGAAAACACGATTTACCTCATTAATTTCAATGAGGACGTTACTCGAGAAGACCCAGATCACCGAAGTAATGCAACTCGATATATTTATACTTCAGAGCAGGGACGTAGCGTGAAAATATTTCAGTATCCGAACACGATAGCGCCTACGGTTGTTCATGTGCAGTCTTTAGAGGGGCAAAATACGCATTCCACTCAACAAAAATTGGATCATTTAGTCGAGTCCCTAGCTACGCTGCGTTTACAAGATGAAGAAAGCGGCATTGGTATGCAGGATATTGAACATTTACAGGTGGATTGGGCCCCTGTTAACCTTGTGGATAATTACATGAAAAAAGCTAGTTAGCGAGACGAGGAAAACCACAAAACGTAAAAATACAGGAAGTTTTGTGGTTTTTAAATCATTATTTAGTCCAAATCATCTTTATCTACAACGTGTTGTACTAAAATAGTTTTAAAATTAATGCTAGAATTTAACGATTAAATGTAGCAAGTTATTTAAAATATTTTATTTTTTGTTGTAACGGGAGGGGATATAGCAATGAGACGTTTTATTAGTTTAGAGTTGCCTCCTGAACCTATAATTAATGGCCAGTGCGTAAGAAAACGCCTGAAAAATAGTATTTGTGATAATTGTGCCACCAGCTGTCCCGTCGGTGCGGTATCGTTTAGCCATATGAATGCAGAAATTAATAATGAATTATGTTTTCAATGTGGTAATTGTTTGTTTGCGTGCCCTGTAGATGCTATTGAAAATATCAGCCCCCATGAACGTAGTTATCAAGGGGAGTATCTGATAGTAAACCATGATGAGCCTATTGCGAATGAGGATGAACTGATTGTTTGGCACCGGCAATATGGGATCCGTGGCATGCAAATTGCTGAACCCTGGGTTGATAAATGGTTGCCAGCGATTGCAGCATTAAATTTAAAGCTCAAAGCGTTACAAGAACCTATTTGGCAATTACGCATTGTTCAGCCGGAACAAGTCGATAGTGGTCGCCGTATGATGCTATTTCGTCAAAAATTGGATTCGAAACCTTTGGACAAGGGGCAGGTGAAAACTGGGCTAAATGCGAGAAAGCAATTTTATCCAGAAGATAGTTGGTTTAAAGTCGAGTTAGATACGGAAAAGTGCATTCTCTGTGGTGCTTGTGCAAAAATGTGTGATGAGCATGCGATAGAAATTGAAAATAACCAATTTTTGATAGATGAAAAACGTTGCACGGGTTGTATGAGCTGCCAAGTCGTTTGTTTTCCTAAATCTATTCATGTACAAACCTATACAGCTAAAAACAACGTGCCGAAAATCTTCCATTATTATGATGGGAAGTGTAATACTTGCCATTTACCATTCTCTTCTTGGGAAGAAAATACCCATATTTGTCCAATTTGTGCTCAGCATAAGAAACAAGGGTGGTTATGATAGTAACTAAGGCTCATTTTAAGAGCCTTAGGGCGTCTAATTTATTGGTTTAAATGTTCAAGGATCAGCTTGGCTATTAATGGGTTAATCATTGGTGGCGTTTCGTGGCCCATACCTTCAACAACTTCCAATTTTGCGTTAGGAATATTGTCAGCAATATCTTGCCCTGCGGCTAAAGGGAAGAGCGGGTCGATTGAACCATGAATAACCAACGTTGGTACGTTAATTTGCTGAATATAAGGGCGCAAATCTCCGGTAACGGCAACCGCAACAATTTGACGTTTAGTGCCTTCCGGTGAATGATTGCGCGCGAGTGATTGCAGTATATATTCACGATAATAATTTTCGTCAAATGGGCCGAATGTTGAGCTGATCCGACGATAAAATGCAAGTTGTCCTGATAAATACCCTTCTAAATCCTCTTTTGGGTTAGCACTTGGGCTCATCAGCATTTGCATTACATCGGGAGCACTTTGTGGCAGCGCTGGGTTCCCTGTTGATGACATGATTGTGCAAAGAGAGAGTGTACGTTCAGGGAATTTCGCTGCGACTATTTGCGCTATCATTCCGCCCATAGAACGTCCAATAACGTGGGCTTTATCAATAGATAATGTATCCAATAGATGGATAATATCCTCAGCCATATCGAATAAAGTATAAGGAATAGTGAAAGGCTCACCTTTTTGCATTTTTTCAACCAATTCCCCTAAATTAATAGATGGAAACTCATTGATATGATGAGATAAACCCGCATCACGGTTATCTATACGTAAGAGGTAAAAACCCGCATCTGCGATTTGCTGACAAAAGTCTGTGGTCCAACTAATGCTATGGCCACCTAAACCAGGAATAAGGACAATTGCAGGGTTATCTGGTGTTCCAAATGAGTCATAAAAAAGTGGAGCTGAATTAGTTTTGATCATTTTTCTTCCGGGATCGTTTATTAATGAATAGTGCTATTTATATGCCGTAGTTTCGTTGTAATTGCGAGCCATAAAAATTGGCAATGATTACCTTTGATATAATTGAAATATACCATGCCAACGCAATATAAGTCTGTTTTTCAGTCAATTCCGTAAAGCAATTAAAACTCATTGAGATATGATAAGTAGTAAGCAAATCGTTTGCTTGAGTAGAATAATTATTAATATATTTTTAGGTTTTATATGATTTACTTTATTTCAGATACCCATTTTTGTCATTCGAACATTATTAACCTATGTGATCGCCCATTTAAAAGCACCAGTCACATGAATGATACATTAATTCATAACTGGAATGCGTATGTTACTGATCATGATGAGATTTACATACTCGGTGATTTTTTATACAAGGGTAATGGTGCGGATGCCAATAAAATATTACGCCGCTTAGCAGGGAAAAAATATTTGATCCGCGGCAACCATGATAAATTTTTAGATGACCCCGAATTTGACCAATCGTTATTTGAATGGGTTAAAAGCTATCATGAGTTGGAATATCAAAAACAAAAATTAGTGTTATTCCATTACCCAATACTAGAATGGCAAGGTTTCTTCCGTGACGCGATTCACTTATATGGACATGTTCATAATTCAGGTAAAGACCCCGAGCAGTTTAAGCGTTTAGCGGTATTAGGGCCCCGGGCTATTAATGTTGGTGTGGATGTGAATAATTTTTTCCCTATTAGTATTAAACAGATATTAAAAAAGGCAAATAGTTAACTTTCTTTTTTTGCATACAAATAAACTGAAGCTCTTGATACTCCTAAGTGTTGTGCCACTGTTTCCATAGATTTTTTGATATCTAACAGGCCTTCATTGCGCAGCACTTCAATTAAGTTTTTTCTTTCGTCTGCTTTCAATGTCCGAGGTGTCGCTGCTAAGGTTGCTGCATATTGGTCGATACGCATGCGAATGGCTTCCGCGCCATTAGGCTCAATATGCTCTTTTATTGGGCTATTTCCCACATCTATAAACTGCGACAGCATACTTTGCATGCCTCTAAACAACGTCATATCCAGATTTAAACACAATGCTGCGATATATTGCCCTGACTCATCTTTAATGCCAATCGACGTACTTTTCACAGGGCGCCCATCAGAAAATTGGTTGGTATAATTGGCGATGATGTTCGGAAAATCTGCAGATTCAATTCTTGCATGACCGAGTTCAGTAGTCGGTTCACCAACTTGGCGACCAGATAAGTTATTATGAATCGAAAGGATTGAATGTTCTGGATTTTTAAGGTCGTGTACAACGACTTCACAAAAAGGCGCGAATGTTTCACTAAGGCCTTTTGCAATAATTTCAACTTGAGCCAGTAATGAATTATCTTTTTGATCTGACATGTCATTTCCCTTCATCTATCAAGCGGTAATAGTTAATTTTAACCTATTTTCAGTGTTGCTAATAGATGAAGGGCGGTGAACATTATGAAACCCATTCTTTATGATACTAATTGTGCAAAGTGCTGAATATCGACATTGCCTCCACTGACAATGATCCCCACACGCTTACCTTGAAACAACTCTTTGTAGGCAAGGGCGGCAGCATAGGACAAGCAACCTGTTGGCTCCACGATAATTTTCATTCGTTCAGCATAAAACTTCATGCGGTCAATAAGTTGTTCATCAGTTACAGTGAAAATATCATCAACCTTATTTTTGATAACTGCAAAGGTGTAGTTACCGAGATGTTGGGTTTGCGCACCGTCTGCGATGGTTTTCGGCGTATCAATGTGCACAATTTCCCCTCGACGAAATGATTGTTGCGCATCATTGCCCGCTAAAGGTTCTACCCCATAAATTTGGCAATTAGGGGATAACTCTCTGGTTGCAATGGCACACCCAGAAAGTAAGCCTCCGCCACCTAAGCAAACAAACAGGGCATCTAATTCACCTACTTCTTCAATCAGCTCTTTTGCTGCTGTGCCTTGGCCAGCGATGATATCAGGGTGGTCATAAGGAGGAATAATCGTTAGCCCTTGTTCCGTTGCGAGTTGTTGGCAAAGTACTTCTCTATTTTCTTTGTAGCGATCAAAACGGATAACTGTGGCACCGTAACCTTGCGTAGCGGCAACTTTCACGGCAGGTGCATCATTAGGCATTAGAATGGTGGCTGGAATGTGTAGAAGTTGTGCTGCTAAAGCGATGCCTTGCGCATGGTTACCAGAAGAAAATGCAATAACACCGGCTTTTTTCTGCTCAGGGCTTAATAAACTCAACGCATTAAAGGCCCCGCGAAATTTAAAAGCCCCCATACGCTGGAAGTTTTCACATTTAAAAAACAGCTCACCACCAAATTCTTTATTTGCGGTTGTTGAAGTAAGAACAGGGGTTTTATGCGCAAAACCCGCAATACGTTGTGCTGCTGCTTTCACATCTTGATAATTCGGTAGTATTAATTCTGACATGATATAACCCCAATAAATAATAAGTCGTTAAACAGACACTGCAATTGCTTCAATTTCTAAGGCTGCGCCAAAATGAAGTTCAGAAACGCCTGCAACAGCACGGGCTGGGCGATGCTCTCCTATCCACTTAGCATATATCTGGTTGAATAGCGGCCAGTTTTCCATATTTGCTATATAAACTCGGACTTGAACCAAATGCGTTTTATCGCAATTAACGGAACTTAAGCATGCTTGTAAATTAGCAAGGACAAGGGAGGTTTGTTCTTGGAATGACGCGTTCGTAATGGCATTACCGAGTTTATCAACGGGCAATTGCCCTGAGATAAAAACCAGTCCATTTGCAGTAACGCAGTGTGAATAATGCCCTTTTGGTGCAATGAGTGTTGGTGCATTGACACATTCAATATTCACACTCTCAATAAGTTGACTCATGTCGACCTCTCGATAAAAAATCATTAACTAGATTTTTAGTCTAATGTTAGACTATGTGTTTAGTCAATACTTTCTTGGAGCATAAATTTGGTGTAAATAGCAACAAATTGTTATTGGAGTGTCCATCAATATGGCAAAAAGAAAAATATAAATATAAGTGAGTTAATCAAGTGATTTATTGGGGGAAAGGTAATTATTAAGCGTAAATTCATCACTATATTCCTATAGGCAGAATTTAAAGTGGCTAGGCAGGCTAGGTGATATATCCTAATTGAAAATGATTAAGAATAATCAAATTGTGACGATATCATTAAAATGGTAAGAAGTTGTTATATAAATACTTTTAGGGATATCAGATGGCAAAGTTCACATTTAATCTTCTTTCAATTTTTGGGAAAAAAGAATTACCCGTTGCAGAACAATATTTACAAGAAGCGCTCTTGCCTTTGTCAGTACTAGATGAAGCATTGCCTAAAACTGTTTTAGAGTATGTGTTAGATGGAAAATCGCCAGAAGTATTGGTTCAATTAAGCCAATTGGATAACGAAAAAGCCGTTATTTTACTCGATAAACCCGGTACCGTAGATTGGTGGTGGGGGGGAAATGGTTTTAACTCGAGTCAATATAATAAATTAATTCGCCAAGGGGCAAACGCAAGGCATAAGTTATATTCAAAAGTGGGGGATGGGGTTACTTCGTCTCAAATCGCCCGTTTTGCAAAAGTTTTAGCTGCGGCATGTCAAGATATTAATATTAAAGTATTAACGCCTGAATTACCGTCATGGGTGAGCTATTTAATGGGCGATGCCTTTGCAACAACCTATGATAATTCGCGGGATACCAAATTAGAGCATCGAAAACATTGGCATTTTGACCTACTAACGGAAATTATCGAACAAGAGACCGATAAACCAGCTAATACCATTTTATATATCATTTTCGATCGCCATCATTTATCCGATTATCATTATGATAACTTAAATCGTTTTTTTGCGATCCCGGGTTTCAAGGCGTATTTAATCGCAGAGCAAACGTTTATTAAGCAAACGTTAGTCAATCACTTATCCGCGGCAGGGCAAATTCAATTAATCAATACGTTGAAGAAAGACGTTGACCTTTATACGCTTTTTGCTGACGTATTAGTTTCTTTCGCCACCAGCTCGTTAAAAACAGTGCGTGCAGCTGCGGAACCGACAATGGCAATTTTACCTGCACAATCGGTCACGCAACATTTAACCCAAATTTTAACAGAAGGGACGCCTAAACAGCGCACTCAAGCTGCAGATTTATTTGCCCGTATAGGCGAACATCGAGAGATATTAGAAGCTGCATTAACAACAGAAACGAATAAAACCGTCCTGAAAAGTATTGAAAGTGCGATTTCGAGATTTTCAGTGATGGATACCGCTAGCCAGGTTGAAGAAGCTGAGTTACCTGAATTCGTTGAATTAGAAGACACGCCACTGCCTGAAAGTGCAAAAACTATTTTAGTTGATAATTTCAATGAAATGCTGCAAAAAGCAAAAGAAAATGCAGAAAATGAAATGGAAGAAAATAGAAAGCAGACGCACAGCTACAACTGGGCGCAGCGTCATTACAAAGAATTCAAAAAGCTCAACGCACAAGCGTGTTGCAAGGTGATTGATAAACTGAATTCAGGTAAAGAAATTATTACTGACCATGAATATAGTGTGGTGAAATTTAAAGAACGTATTACTAACTTACCTGAATTTACGTTATTCCATGCATTACGTCTGATCAGCCATAACCGCACAAATGAAGAGCATCTATCCCATTACCATCTTACTCGGGAAGTTCCACCAAGAATTCTTGGGCAAATTGAATTGCGCCAATTAGAAAAAACGTTAACACAATGCCATTTTAAAAATGCAACACGGTTGATTGCAGACCTTTGCTTACGCTCATATGCCAATGGGTTAGCCATTTTTAACCAGCCAGCACAAGTTTGGCCGTTTTTTATTCAACACCCAGATTTTATTGCAGAAGCATTGGGTTTAATTCCTCAACAAGAAAAGCAACGCCATTACCAAGAATATGATGCGGCGAGTGCAATTGATGTACTTGCCATGCTACCGACCATTCCCGCGCGATTTATTCCGCGTATTATGGAGTTGGCCCTTGGGGAAAATAAAACCCATCGTCTGAGTGCGCAGAAACTACTAGAGACATTACCGAATATTCACCTTAATGCGGCGGAAGGGTTAGACTCGGGCAAACAAGAAATTCGTGTTACCGCAATTGAATGGCTGGCACGCTTGAAAAGCCCTGATTCATTGAAACCACTTTATGCTTTGTTAAAGAAAGAAAAACGCGAAGTGGTCCGGGCTGCCTTATTAACCGCTCTGGAACAATTTGGGGAAGATATTTCCGGTTACCTTGCGCCTAAAGTGTTATTAACAGAAGCGCAAAAAGGGCTAAAAGCGAAAGCCCCTACCAGTATGGCGTGGTTTAACTTAGATACGTTGCCCGTATTGACGTGGCAAAATAATAAACCCGTCGAAGCTGATATTATTCGCTGGTGGGTGATCTTGGCGGTTAAGTTAAAAATGCCTGCGGGTAATGGGTTATTGCAACGTTATATTGGTTTACTTTCAGTCGATAGCCAAAAGAAACTTGGCAGTTTTATTTTAAATAGTTTTATCGGTCAGGACATTGCTGGGCCATCATTAGAAGCGGCAATGGCGGAAGCCGAACGCGATGCGCCAGCACGTTTAGCGAATTATCAAGATTGGGTGAAACGTTGGCCTGAATATTATAGCCAATATGAAAACTATACATTAGAGCAGACGTTTAATGAGATAAAAAATGAAGTTCTGCGCCGTTATTTAGGTTCCGCTATTAGTGATAAAGGAATGTTAGCACTGATTTGTGGTATTGAAGGGCACCTTGCCGTGACTACACTGCGTAATTATATGCGTGATCACTACCAACGGCGTGCACAAATTGAAGCCATGATTGATGCGGTGGCGACAAGCAATGACCCGCTTATCATTCAATTATTATTGTCGCTTTCTCGCCGTTATCGTACCGCATCAGTTCAAGAAAAAGCGCGTAACCTGGTTGCTCAGATTGCCGAGCGTAATGGTTGGAGCGCCGATGAGCTTGCGGATAGAACTATCCCGACAGCGGGAATGGATGAAACCGGTATTTTGGCACTTGAATACGGTGACCGCACGTTCACGGCGAAACTGGATGCACAGCAAAAATTAGTTTTGTTTAATCCAGAAGGTAAAGAAATCAAAGCATTACCTGCTGCACGCAAAACAGACAATGAAGAGCTGGCTAAAGAATCTAAAAAGTTATTCACTGCGAGTAAAAAAGAGCTCAAACAAGTGATTGAACTACAAACCGCACGTTTGTATGAAGCGATGTGTGCAGAGCGCCTTTGGACAACCGCAGATTGGCAGGAATATATTCAAGCACACCCGGTGATGCGTGGTCTTATTGAAAAATTAGTCTGGATAGAAACCAAAGACAACAATACCCTGAATGTATTTCGTCCATCGGACGATGGCAGTTTATTAAATTTGGATGATGATGAAGTGACGTTATCCTCTGATTCTTATATCAAATTAGCCCATGCGGCATTGGTCAGTGAAGATGAACGTAAAGCGTGGATAGCACACTTTAAAGATTACAAAGTGAAATTTTTATTTTCACAAATGGAGCATAAAATCCCTGATTTAGATCTGAAATTAACCGAAATTGAAGACCGCAAAGGGTGGTTAACCGACACCTACACCTTGCGTGGCGTCTTGACGAAAATGGGTTACCAACGCGGGCAGGCGGAAGACGGTGGGAGTTTCACCCATTACGCAAAACATTTCACCAGCTTAGGGTTTTATGTCTATATCGAATTTAGTGGCAGTTATGTACCTGAAGAAAATATCCCAGCTGTCTTATATTCATTAAGCTTTGAAAAATCACAACAAAGCTCATGGAACCGCAGCTATATCGAGTTAAAAGATATCCCACCTATTTTGTTAGCTGAAAGCTATGCGGATTATTTAAAAGTTGCGGATGCGTGTGCAGGTTTTGATCCTGAGTGGGAAAAGAAAACACCTTGGTAAGCGGGATTAACGTAGGATTTTAGAATGACTGACAATAAAAAAACAGAAGGGAATGTTCTGCGTGAAAGCGCAGAAATTCGTTTTGCTGACGAATTGGCCCGTTTAACCGAAGCGGATAAACAGAACCCAAAACCGCAAGGGTGGTTGCGATCGCCTCGTGCGGTTAGGCAATTTATCTTAGGTGATGGAACACTCAATATTTCTGCGAAATTTTTCGGTGATGATGCTTTAGTTGACCGCGCAATTGTGACGTTATTAGGCAAACAAGGACTAATGTTAGTGGGGGAACCCGGAACAGCGAAATCTATGTTATCGGAGTTATTAGCTGCTGCAATTAGTGGTGACTCAGGTTTAACCATTCAAGGAACCGCAGGTACAACTGAAGATCATATTAAATATTCATGGAACTATGCTTTGTTATTAGCAGAAGGCCCGACGGAAAAGGCTCTGGTGAGTTCACCGTTATATCAAGGCATGCAAGAAGGTAAAATCGTTCGTTTTGAAGAGATAACCCGCTGCCCACCTGAAATTCAAGATGTGCTGGTCAGTTTAATGTCAGAAAAACAAATGATGATCCCAGAAATGAAAGACAATGCACGGATCAGCGCGAAGCAAGGTTTTAATTTGATTGGTACAGCAAACTTACGTGATCGTGGTGTTCATGAAATGTCATCAGCGTTAAAACGTCGCTTTAATTTTGAAACAGTACGGCCAATCCAAGATCCCGCCTTTGAAATTGAGCTGATTAATAAGCAATTAGCCACAGAGTTAGCCGACCTCAACGGCCAAGTGACTATCCCTAGCAACGTTATTGAACTGTTAGTCACCACCTTTCAAGAACTGCGTTCAGGAAATACCAAAGATGGGGGCAACATTAAAACCCCAGATGCGGTGATGTCGACAGCTGAAGCCGTGAATATTGCTTACGCATGTGCGCTTGAAGCCCATTACTTAGGCGATGGCACTTTAAACGCAGGCGCAGTTGCACGCCAGCTTATTGGTGTGGTGTTAAAAGATAATGCAGATGATATCAAACGGATGCGCTATTACATTGATAATGTCGCGAGAGAAAGGGCAAAACACAGCCAAGAGTGGAAAGCCTTTTTTGATGCATCAAGGGCGTTTTGGCAATAAATTTTTTATCGCAATAGCAGAGCCGCGAAGGCTCTGCGAATTCATCTTCATGAAAATTAAATCAGCAAAGGCCATTTAAGGCGAATAACCCCTAGGGAAACAGCGGTGAGCTTGCTATCGATACCTTTACCAGAACGCATTGAAAAAGCATTACAAGATAGGCGACAACTTGAGTCAGTGGGTATTTATTTCGCGCCAATTCGCCATCATAGTCCTGCGTGTGCATACAGCACACTCTCTTTGATTGAGCACATCAAACCCGACTACGTTTTAATTGAAGGGCCTGATAGTTTTAATGGGCTACTGACAAGTTTGCTACATCATGATGCCGAGCCACCTGTCGCGATTATGGCGCAAACAGAGTTAAAACGCACACAAGAGGATGACAAAAGTGACGCTGTCACTCGCTCTGCCTATTTTCCTTTTTGTGACTATTCCCCTGAATGGCAAGCTTTACAAATAGGCCAGCAATGCCAAGCTCAATTACGTTTTATTGATTTACCTTGGACAGCACAAGTCAATGAAGACGAAGCCAATGACCTGCAATCTCAAAGCTTGCAGAAAGAGCGCTACTTAGCACATAGCTTGTTTATTAGTCAGCTTGCGAAAAAAAGTGGTTGCCGTGACCATGATGAATTATGGGAACAGATTTTTGAATTACGAGCGATTGAACAGCTCGCAGATTGGCCAGCCTTTTTTATGGATAGCTTTATTTGGTGTGCATTGGCTCGACTTGATTATGAACCCCAAGTTCTTGAGTCAGAAGGTTCCATACAGCGCGAACAATATATGCAATCGCATATCCAAACCATCAAATCTCAATATCCAGAAGCTAAAATTGTGGTGGTAACGGGGGGCTTTCATACCCTTGCGTTACTTGAAGGGTTGGAAGAGGCGCGCAAACAGCAGTTTAAGCTTTCTGCGGCACAACAAAAAGCATTTATTCAACAACAAAAACTGGGGGAACAAGACAAAGCTTGGTTCATTCGCTATAGCTATGACAAACTCGATGCATTGAATGGCTATGCATCAGGGATGCCATCCCCCGCATTTTACCAGCAATCGTGGTTATCATTATTAGAGCAACGCCAAGCCCAGATGGCAGGCGACAATCAACCTACGCAAGCTTATCGAAATCGTTTAGGTGTTGCCTATCTGTCTAAAGTTGCGCATGTCTTACGTGAAAAACAATTTGAAGCCGCTCCTGGCTTTCTATCGGTTAAACTGGCCGCAGAGCAAAGCATTCGCCTTGCTGCCTTTCGTGGGCATGCAGGTCCAGGGCGCTATGACTTGTTAGATGGGTTACAAAGTGTTTTTATCAAAGGTAGCTTAGATGAAAGCCAGATTGAACTTTGGCAGGAGATAAAAACCTGCTTTTCGGGTTTTTTGCTCGGGAAAATCCCCAAAGGGACAGCAACGCCTCCGCTGGTCACTGAAACTTATGAAATCGCAAAAAGTTTTCGTTTCAAACTTGATGATACCTTAAGTAGGGTGAGTCGCTTAGATGTCTATCGTAATCAACAACATCGTGCGCGTAGCCGATTCCTGCATTTATTAGCATTTCTCGATATCCATTTTGCGAAACATCTGTCTGGGCCAAATTTTTTGTCGGGCAACCAAATGGATTTATTGTTTGAAGAGTGGCAATACGCGTGGACGCCCAATGTTGAAGGGGAATTGATTGCCTTATCAGAACAAGGAACACAACTCAAAGCGATTGCCCTAAATCGTTTGTTTGAAATGGAGAAAAACCTAGAACAGCAAGGTGTTAGTCGTTCAAGCCAAAGTGCGGTCGGGTTACTCATGCAAGCTGCATTGATTGGCTTGCATCAACGGATGCCGGCATTATTTTCCTTGTTAGATGGTTATATTCAACAGGATACAAAGTTTGCGTCATTGATCGCGTGTGGTCATAAACTTGTTCATCTGTGGCGGGGTCGCCAATTCTTTGATATTGGCGATGGTTTTGCTATCGAAGCACGATTAGATGCACTGTTGCAACAAGCATTTTATTGCTTTGCACAAATTACGCAGGGGGATGAACAGCAGCAAGAACCCCATTTTTCAGCTTTGCTCTCTTGCCGTGAATTAATCACTTTCATGCCTGAAATCAATAAAAATCATGATTATACCAATGATTTTTATCAGGAATTAGACCGTTGTGAAGGTCAGTTAAATCATATGCCGCTTTTAAAAGGCGCGGTGGATGCATTGCGCTATCTCGGGGCAAAAATAGATGAATCCGTCCTGACAGAAGAAATTAATCGGGCGTTTAGCACGGGTAGTGATCCTGAAATGGCCATTGGCTATTTTATTGGTGTTATGCGAACGGCGCCAGAGTTGGTTCTACGAATACCATTACTTATTGATATGTTAAATCAGCTGCTTAATGGATGGGATGAGGGGCGTTTTATTCAAGTGTTGCCCGATTTACGGTTTGCATTTAGCCAATTAACACCTAAACAAAATGCACAAATGGCACAATATGTGGCACAAGACTTAGCGATTGAGGCAAAAGAACTCACATTGCACCAAACCGAATTTAATGAGCAACAAATGATGCAAGCTATTCAACTCGAACAACAATTACAAAGCCAGCTCATTGAATTAGGGTTGCACAATTGGTTTTCTAGCACTCAGGAAGGTAAATAATGAGTCAAAAAAATGTCACATTAACCTCTGAACAACTTCTACTGGCTAAGCGCTGGCGTTTAATACTCGGGCAATATGCCGATAACGCACTGGGCCAAGCCACCTTCAGTGCTGAAGAGTTGAAAATAGAACGTTCTTTGGATTTTTTATATCGACGAGAATACCAACGCCGAGGCTTAAAGCAAGAAGCTGGGCGCCATGGTTCTTTAGATGCATCTCAATTAACTGCGGTTAATTGGTTAAACCAAGCCCGTAAATTGTTTCCTAATAGTACCTTTGAGCGGATGCAATCTCAGGCTTTAGAACGCTATGAGATCAGTAGTTTGTTAAAAGACCCACAAGCGCTCAATGCCATGGAACCAACAAAGTCCCTCGCAAAAGCGTTGTTAAGCCTGCGCGGGAAGATGAATGAAGAAACCCGTGATGCCGTTAAAAATATCATTCGCAAAGTTGTGGATGATATTCTAAGTCAAATGCGTAACCAATTTCGCCACGCACTAACAGGGCGACGTAACCGTTTTCAGCGTTCCCTGATCCCAAATAGCCGTAATTTTGATTGGCGAGGAACGATTGCCGCTAATTTGAAAAATTACGATAAGCAAAATCAACGGTTAGTGATAAAAACGCCTCATTTCAACTCTCGTCAGCAACAACATTTACCCTGGGATGTGATCCTGTGTGTAGACCAAAGTGGCTCGATGGCGAGTTCTATTATGTATGCGGCCGTGTGCGCGAGTATCTTAGCGGCATTACCGACTGTACGCGTATCTTTGGTCGTTTTTGATACTCAAGTTGTTGATTTAAGCCACCTTGCACACGACCCTGTTGAAGTGTTAATGACCGTGCAATTGGGTGGCGGAACGGATATCGCTAAAGCGATGCAATATTGTGAAAGTTTGATACGTAATCCAAAACGCACGGTGATTAGCTTAATCAGTGATTTTGAAGAGGGTGGCGCGCTGAATCATTTACTCAATTGCACACAACGTTTGCATAGCCAACAAGTTAAATTATTAGGTTTAGCAGCGCTAGATGATGAAGCACTCCCTGTTTATGATCCTGAAATTGCCCAAAAACTCGCCGATAGAGGGATGCATGTTGCTGCATTAACCCCGGAACATTTTGCCCAATGGTTAGCAGAGGTCATGCAATGAGTTGGAAAAACAGTTATTTACAGTATGACGACGATGCTTTAACTGTATTTGCGAATGTGGGGTTACTTAGACGTGCCCGCAAAGATGTTGAAAACCAAAAGGTTATTCCAACAGACTTAGGAGCTGGCACATTCACGAGTGATGGGCAGAGCGTTTCTTTAGATGCGCAAGGGATCCAAAAGGCCACTTGTGATTGCCCTGCAACAGGGTGTTGTAAACACATTTTGGCAGCAGTTTTGTGGGTGCAGTCGAATACAATCGAAGAAAGTGATCCCGAAGAGTCGATTGCCAGTGAAAGTGACACAGTACTAAGCGAATTATTGGCACTGCAACCAGAGAGCCTAATCACACAAGCCACTAAGCCTGAACTTCGTTTAGCGTTGAAATTTGTCGCACAATGGCAAGACAACGAACTGGTTTATGACGCGCAATCCAACCAGTTAAAAATAAGTCTGCCAGAATATGATGAGCCCATTATTTATATGCGTAATAGTGGCTTGCAGGGCATGATTTCATCTCTACCCGAAAAACAAAAAAAGGCGATTCACCTCGCGATTATTGCAAAACTGAAGCTTCAGCATGGCCAAGATTGGCATTGGCCAGAAGAACTCACCGCAGGTCAAGTTCAGCAACAGGGACTTAGCCAAGACGATAAAGTGGTGATGGGTTCCATCGAACAATTTATTCAGGATATGTTACGGCAAGGGCTGTCACATATTAGCCAAAGCAGTGCTAGCCAGTTGCAATTACTGAATATGTCAGCGCGTGCGGAAGGGTTGCCTCGCTTAGCTAAGGATATGAAACGCCTTAGCCAGCAAGTTAAACGCTTAGCTGATAAGCATTTTACGATGGATGAAGGGCAAGTTTTGCGGTTAATTGCAGAAATATCAGCTTATTTGTACCAATTATCAGTGGCAAATGAACATCAGCTGATTGAGCTCAAAGGGTTACAAAGACGGCAGTATAGCGATCAATCCATAGAATTTGATTTATTGCCTATTGATGCAAACTGGTGGAAAACCGAGAGTGGTGCGATTGGGGCTACATTGAGTTTCTGGGATCGACAAAATAAAAAAATCATTCAATGCACACAGGGGCGTGGAAATAGCCTTGACCCAACGTTTAATCGACAAAATGTTTGGCAAACATTGTCGTTATGGAAACATACTGCAGAACATTTGATGAAAACCCCCTTTAGATTGCATTCACCAAGGTTATCTGAAGAGGGTGAGTTATCAGCTAGTGGCGAAAGCTACGCCGTTAGCGGCAAAGAAAAAGGGTTAACAGCCGATGATTACCTTAATATTAAAGCTGAATTCGGTTATACCGATTGGCAGTTAGTGGCTAACGAGTTACCCACACTCACACAGGACAATCGGTTTTCTCCTGTTTTATTGCATATTACTAATTATGAGCCGCTCTATTGGGATGAAACAGAACAATGTGTCTTGTGGACGGTGACTGACGCACAACAAAATCGGGCATTTTTACGGTTAAACTGGCAAGGGAGTGATGACCATAAAATTGAAGAGTTGCGGTTTATGACGAAACAGCAATGGCCAATTTGTGCTGTGACGGTGCAGGTAAGTTATTCGCAAGAGGCGATCCAGTTGGTGCCCAAGACGCTATGGTTAAAAAAGGAACAGGGTATTGAGCTGTTCTACTTAGACTTTGAAAGTACACCACGTAAGAAACAACGTTCAGGCTTTTTTAATAAAATTATCGAATATATGGCGAAAAAGCAGCAAAAAAGCCAAGTTTTTGTGCCTGAATTAACGTTGGCGAGCCAACTTGTTCGGCCAATACTTTCAGTATTAGAAACGCAAGCGTGTACAGGAAGAGAGTGCTTATCCCAAACCCAACAAAATGAAATTGCGTATGTTATTAGAACGCTAGAGGATTTGGGGGCTCTTTGGTTGGCTAATCAATTCAAACCATTGATTGCTCCCGGTGCGATACACCCCCAATTACTTTTACAGTTAGTCTATTTATGTGACCGTTTTGAGAGGCTGCAAATGCCATTGCCTTTTCAATTTAATCAATAACATAAGAGGGAGTAAGAACACTCCCTCATTATGCATCAACAGCGTGTTATTTCTCATTAGACTCAAATGACGCTAAGAATGTCCGCAGTAACTGATCTAATGCTTGTTGCTCTTGTTGCGATAATTTAGCAACGAGGCGGGCTTGGTTTTGTGTATGTACTTCAATAAGTTGGTTGATTAATGTTAACCCTTCGGTTGTTAACGAAACCAAAAAACCGCGACCATCATCAGGATTGGCATGGCGGATGACTAAGCCGGCTTTTTCCAATTGGTCTATTCGGTTAGTCATGGTCCCCGATGTGACCATCAATGTCGATAGCATTTCCCCCGGGCTCAGCGTATAAGGGGATCCTGCTCGGCGCAATGTCGCAAGCACATCGAAGCTTGAGCGGTTAAGGCCAAATTGTGTAAAGACCTTTTCCATTTCACGAGTTAAGTGAAACGCGACGTTACCCAACCGACCAATTAACCCCATTGGGCTAATATCGAGGTCAGGGCGTTCTCTTTCCCACTGTTGAGTGATTTTATCTATTCTATCCATAGGCAAATAATGGCGCTTATTTATCTTGACGTCAAGGTAAAATCCACATATCTTGACGTCAAGATAAATTGAGAGAGTAAAAATATGAATCGTATAACGGTTTTAGGACTGACCGCATTAGCACCGATCGTGTGGGGGAGCACATACTTAGTGACAACAGAAATGTTACCCGCAGGGATACCATTAACATTGGCGGTGTTGCGCGCATTACCAGCAGGCTTGCTACTGATATTCATTTTACGAAAGCTTCCTGAAGGTATTTGGTGGTTACGTGTGGTGATATTAGGTGTTTTAAATTTTTCGTTATTTTGGTGGTTATTGTTTATTGCTGCATATCGCTTACCCGGTGGTGTGGCTGCAACGGTTGGTGCTGTACAGCCATTAATTGTTTTATTTTTAAGTCGTTGGTTGTTAAATAGCCATTTATCATCGGTATCCATTATGGCATCAATTGCAGGGGTCTTCGGGGTGGCGATATTACTCTTAACACCGAATGCCGCTTTAGATCCGCTAGGCATTATTGCGGGGTTAGCTGGTGCATTATCAATGGCTGCAGGAACCGTATTGAGTCGCCGGTGGCAGCCACCTGTCAGTGCATTAACCTTTACATCATGGCAATTAACCGCGGGTGGGCTAGTATTATTACCGTTTGCCATTATCTTTGAGCCAGCGTTACCAACATTGAATTCATTGAATTTAATTGGGTTAGGGTATCTAACACTTATTGGTGGGGCATTAACTTATGCCTTATGGTTCCGTGGACTTGCCATATTAGGCCCAAGTTCTGTTGCTTCGCTTGGTTTTTTAAGCCCCGTCAGTGCGGTGGTTCTAGGGTGGTTTTATCTCAACCAACAACTGAGTATCTTGCAATTCGTTGGCATGGTCGTCATTTTGCTCAGTGTGTGGGCGAGTCAGCGAGCGGAAACAAGAAAAGTGACTTTAGCTTATCAACGTTAAAGTCAACTCTATAGGCTGCTCATTACTGGTAAGTTGTTCATTGAATGTAATGAACAACTTTTTCCTGTGTTAATATCCATTAGAACATTCGCGCGGCCTATAAATGAGTGTCTAATATGTTATTTCCTGATGAAGATAATATCGTACAAATTGCACCAGAGGCTTTTTTACTCAAAGGTTTTTTACTGGGGCAAAGTGATGCATTATTGCAGCTATTAAGCAACGTTATTGCTGCTAACCCATTAAGGCATATGGCAACACCTAATGGTTATCAAATGTCGGCAGCAATGACTAACTGCGGTGAGTGGGGTTGGGTAAGCGATGAGAAGGGATATCGCTATAGCAAACGTGACCCTGTCACTAATGAACTATGGCAACCTATGCCTATTCCATTTGTTCAATTGGCTATTTCTGCCGCGAGCGCCGCTGGCTTTGACCATTTTATCCCAGATGCCTGTTTGATTAACCGCTATGCAGTTGGCGCTGCAATGTCATTGCACCAAGACAAAAACGAATCAGACTTCACTCAGCCAATTGTCTCTTTTTCTTTAGGATTACCAGTCATGTTTGATTTTGGTGGGGTAACGCGAGAAGCGCCAAAAGTTGCAGTTTATTTAGAACATGGGGATGTCTTGGTATGGGGCGGTCAGTCGCGGTTAAATTATCATGGAGTACGTCGTATTAAATCAGGTGTACACCCATTGTTAGGACCTTACCGCTACAACTTGACGTTTAGGCGTTCTCAACCCTAAATTCGTTTTTTACAGTATGCCAATTTATCCATTAAATTAACCATGAATGACTTAATATTTCATTTCAGTAGATTAAATAATATTAATCGTTAAATTTGGTATTTGTATAGAAAAATATCATTGAATAATAAATTGGATACACCTATAAATGATGATTATAAATTAATATAACTAGGTATTGGTAGGTAAGTAAATGTATAGCTTTTTAAATGATTATAATGAGATAGCTCACCCTGCAGTTATGCAGACTTTAAATGATTTATCAGGGAAACGTTTTAAAGGTTATGGCACTGATGAGGTTTGTAGCAGGGTCGCGGCTCAAATTAGATTAAGAATTGGCCAACCTAGTGCGGATGTTCATTTCTTTAATGGCGGTACAATTACTAACCTGACAACGATTTCCCATGTATTGCGACCTCACCAAGCGGTGATCACCGTGGAGAGTGGCCATATCGCAGTCCACGAAACGGGGGCAATTGAAGCGACAGGCCATAAAGTCATTACCATTGATTCCCCATCAGGTAAATTAACCCCCGCACATATTACTAAAGTGTTATCTGAGCATGGTGATGAACATACTGTCCAGCCTAAGCTTGTTTATATCAGTAATTCAACCGAAATTGGCACTGTTTACCGTAAACAAGAGCTAGTTGCGCTACGCGAGATTTGTGATGCCCATAACTTGTTATTATTTATGGATGGTGCTCGCTTGTCCTCTGCTTTAATGTCGAAATATAGTGATTTAACCATTGAAGATGTCGCGAAATTGACCGACATTTTTTATATCGGTGGAACGAAAATAGGCGCATTAACTGGGGAGATTTTAGTGATTGTAAACCCTGCGTTGCAATCAGATTTCCGTTTTAGTATTAAGCAAAAAGGAGGGCTACAAGCAAAAGGTTGGCTACTCGCGGCCCAGTTCGAACCACTGTTTAATGATGATTTGTATTTTAAATTGGGAAGTCATCTTAATGAGATGGCATCACAATTAGCTGCATTTTTTGCCGAAAAGGGATTCCAGTTTCTTGCGCCGGTAGAATCAAACCAAGTTTTTGTTATTTTCCCCAATGCATTGGCGAATAAATTATTAACGCACTACCAGTTAAGCTTAATTTGTCAGCCGACACCGGAAACCACCTGCATTCGCTTTTGTACCTCATGGTCAACAACTCAGCAAGATGTAGACAAATTAAAGCAGACTTTCCAAGCTTTACTTTAGGTAATTATCAGCCCAATAAATATTTCCGATATTTCGCCTATATTTATTGGGTTTTATTTATCATGATGGCGGCATATTGATGACGTTAATGAGCAATTTGCCATGCCTTGGACTTTTTCCCATCCTGCGGTTGTTTTTCCGATTAAACAAAGTCGATTTGGGCGCTTTTTAAGCTTGCCTGCATTAATTTTAGGTAGTTTGAGTCCCGATCTATTTTATTCAGTGATGTGGTACTCGGCAGCCACTACGGCTCATGATTTGATAGGCTGGTTATATACGGGCTTACCTTTGTGTTTGCTTATCACTATTTTTGTACAAAAAAGTGTTTTTTATCTCCACTATGCTGTGCCATTTCCCTTGAAAAACAGGAGTGTAGGTTCATTTCGACAATTTTGTATTGTCGTGCTTTCCTTTTATATCGGTGCGGCAAGCCATATTATCTGGGATGCTTTTACTCATCAGTCAGGGGCTTTTGTTCGGCACGCTGAGTTTTTGCAGCTTGTCGTATTTAACATGACGGATAGCCAAGAAATTGCTATTTATAAATTACTGCAACACCTTGGCTCTTTATTGGGAGCGTTGTACTTGTTGATAAAATACAGGCAATACTACCGCCGGCAATCTAAAGCTCAGCAGCAACAATATGCTAAAAAATTAATGGTGTTATTCATAATAGCCATTGTTTCAGCGTGCGTCTTAT
The DNA here is from genome assembly GCF_028484875.1 of Providencia sp. PROV032. Lineage (NCBI taxonomy): Bacteria > Pseudomonadati > Pseudomonadota > Gammaproteobacteria > Enterobacterales > Morganellaceae > Providencia > Providencia sp. PROV032. The sequence goes on along the minus strand of NZ_JAMPSX010000006.1, from coordinate 33,965 downwards.
TGCCATTTACTTATAAATTAGCCATGACAGGGGCTGTTTTTAATTTCAATCGCTTTGTATATTTAGAACTGACACTGCTAGTGCCTGTTTTTTTTACAGCAAGTATATTGTTTGCACTGATAAAATATCAGCGCCAGCGAAAGGCAATGCAGAGTTAGCCTTTCGTGAGTAATAGCCCTGATAACAAGATATCGATGGCAGCGATACTTTTCTTTAATCGCTGTTGGCTATCACCTTGTGAAATCCAATAAGCTGCTTCAGCGAGCCCACCATTAATTAAAAAAGCCAATGCGTGGGTATCAATATCTTTAATGATGCCTTTTTGGGCGAGCTCATAGAGTAAACGTTCAATCTGTTCGGTACATTGCAAGTTTGATTTAGCTAAGAAATCGCCTAATACGGCTTTTGCGTCACGCAAAATAATTTGTTGATATTCGGGCTCTAATGCCATTTCTAAGTAAGCATGACAACGCTGACAAAAACTGTTCCATAGGTCTTCAGTATGGTGAGTAATACCTTGTAAACGCGCATTCATCTGTGAGTCGATTTGCTCAACAACGGCAGTAAATAAGCCTTGTTTGTCGCCAAAGTGGTGGTAAAGGGCACCACGTGTGAGATTGACACTTGCTGCAACTTCATCCATTGAAGTTTCTGCATAACCAAGCCGGCTAAAGTGCTCTCGCGCTGTAGTTAGCAAATTCGCACGTGTTTCTGCCATTTGCGCTTGTGTTCTTCTTGCCATAAAAACTCTCTTACATACAGGGCGTATAATTATTTACATTCAATGTGTATGATTATATCATGATTATACATACACAAAGTATGTATAATTAAATTTCATATTGGAGCTCATATGATAGGTCGCTATCAGCAGTTATTTCAGGCAAAAGAAAACCAACGCTTTATGATAGCAGGGTTACTGGCGCGTTTATCGTTACCGATGATGGGGATCGGGATCATCACCTTGTTAGCTCAACTAAAAGGGAGCTACACACTGGCAGGGCTTGTTTCTGCAACTTTTGTATTAACGTATGCGTTGTTATCGCCACAAATTTCCCGTTTAGTGGATAAATATGGCCAATTTCGCGTCTTGCCCGTGGTGACGGTCATCAGTGTGCTCGGTGTGTTTATTATTATCATAACAACGTGGTTATCGTTACCTGATATCGGTTTATTTATCGGGGCATTATTAACGGGCGCGATGCCCAGTATGTCAGCGATGGTCAGGGCAAGGTGGACGGCGCTGTATAAAAATCAACCCATATTACAAACGGCATATTCATTAGAAACTGTTTTTGATGATGCCACTTTTATCGTTGGCCCTCCGTTGTCTGTTGGGATCACCGTCGCTTTATTTCCTCAAGCAGGCTTGCTGGTGGCCGCAGTTTTATTAGCCGTGGGAATGGCTTTGTTTATTTCACAGCGCAGCACTGAACCTAAAGTCGTAGCATCTGATCATCTTGTAATGCCGAATAAATCAATTATTTCAATGGTTGGGTTACAGTTATTGATTGTATTGATGATTGCTTTAGGTGTGATTGTCGGGAGTGTGGATATTTTGAGTGTTACTTTGGCTCAATTACAACAGCAACCGGCGATGGCCAGTTTAGTGCTGTCGGCCTATGCAGTCGGTTCATGTGCAATGGGGATTGTTTTTGGGGGGTTAACCTTTAACACGCCTTTGCCTCGCTTACTATTCCTCAGCGGCTTAATGACGTTTATTTCTATTGTGCCGATGTGGTGGGTCGTCGGGGTTTATTCTCTATCTGTGGTGGTGTTCATTTCCGGGTTGTTCTTTGCCCCGACGATGATCATTGCAATGACATTAGTTGAGAAAATTGTTCCTCAAAATAAATTGACAGAAGGAATGACCTGGTTACTCGCAGGGCTAAATATCGGTGTTGCTATTGGCGCGATGTTAACGGGTAAAATGGTGGATACTTATGGCCCTTATGCAGGTTACGCCGTTGCTATCTCTGGGGGTATTTTCGTTTTAATTTCAACATGGCTGAGTTACTTACGTGATAAAACCCAACAAAAAATAGCCGTTGAATGCGAAAATGGTCATTAAAAACAACGAAAAAATAAACCATGAAGTGATAAAATCATCAAAAATAATTTAATGAGGTAACCTAATGCATTCTCCTGTCTTTCGTGCCGCCACACTTGATGATATCGACCGTTGTTATGCGATTGAAGTCGGATCCTATGAAGGGGATGAAGCCGCAACAAAAGAAAAGATAGCAACGCGGATCCAACAATATCCAGATGGTTTTTTATGTATGGAATTAGCTGGGGAAGTGATTGGCTTTATTAATGCGGGTTGTGCATGGGACGTTGTGATGTCCGATGAAGAATTTAAAGAGCTTATTGGACATGACCCACAAGCTCCAAATGTCGTTATTATGTCAGTGGTGGTACATCCCAAATACCAAGGTAAAGGGTATTCATCTTTACTGATGAAAGTATTTATCAATTCTATGAGAGAAATGAATAAAGAAACAATTCATCTAATGTGCAAAGAACGTCATATTGACCTGTATAAGCATTTTGGCTACCAATATGTGAAACCATCAGAATCCGACCATGGTGGAATGACGTGGCATGAAATGGTGATGAAACTGTAGAATCTATTTTCTTAAACCTGTGATTTTGTTATCTGGTATCATATTTCATTATATATAATCACTATTTGGGAAGTCATAATGATAATTTGGGTTGATGCGGATGCATGTCCAAAAGTAATTAAAGAAGTTTTATACCGTGCAGCAGATAGAGAAAAAGTGCAAATAACATTTGTTGCAAACCAGCGTTTAACGGTACCACCATCTCCTTTTTTAAAAACTTTGCAGGTGCCTGCGGGTTTTGATGTTGCGGATAATGAAATTGTATTGCGAGCTCAAAAAGATGACTTAGTGATCACAGCTGATATCCCTTTAGCCGCAGAGGTGATGGAAAAGGGCGCGAATGCATTAAATCCTCGAGGGGAACGTTATAGCGAAGCGACTATTCGTGAGCGTCTTAATATTCGTGACTTTATGGATACGATGAGAGCCAGTGGTATCCAAACGGGAGGGCCCGCAAGTTTAAACCAGAAAGACAGGCAGCAATTTGCCAATGAGTTAGATAAGTGGCTGTTACAACGTAAAAAAGCATTAGCGTCATCATAAGTCGGCACATTTTCTGATTTAAGCTCAGAAAATGTGCATAGCAAAACAGAATTACATCCTATACCGTGTCTATAATGGGTAACCTTAAATTTTTTGAAAAAAAATTATGGACCCATTACACAGCATTATCATCACACTTTTCTTATTTATACTGACCTTTTTTAATCCTGGGGCAAATTTGTTTATTGTGGTACAAACCACGTTGAGCTCAGGTAAAAAAGCCGGGTTAACTTGTGGTTATGGCGTGGTATTAGGCAATGCTATTTATTCAGGGCTCGGCTTATTTGGTCTAGTCACATTAATGGCGGAATTCGGCTCATTATTTTCAATCATTAAAATTCTTGGTGGGCTATATTTACTTTATTACGCAGTCAGTGTGTTCACTAATAAAACGCAACTTAATCTGTCCACCGAAAATACCATGGAACGTTTTCCTTCAGGTGTTTATTTTAGGCGGGGCTTGATTTCTGATTTATCAAATCCCCAAACCGTTTTATTTTTTATGAGTATTTTTTCAACGACTATTTCTCCATCAACACCATTATGGACTAAGTTAGTCATTTGGCTGGGAATTGTTATTGCATCATTAATTTGGCGAATTATTTTATGCCAAACATTTTCTTTAACTTCTGTCCGTAGAACTTATTCACGGGTTCATAAAGTTGTCGGTAAAGGCGTTGGGTTAATTTTAGGGGCATTGGCAACAAGGCTGATTTACCAAGGTGTCAGCGAACTGGTTATAAAAAAATCACCGCTCTAAATTAACTGACGATGAATCTATTGATAAATGAAAATAGCTTCAAACTCTATAAAATGAAGCTATTCATAGTCGTAACATGACGGATTATTGATGGGTTAGCCAAGATTCAACTTCTTGATAATTACCACGAAAGATAATGCGATTTTGTTTTTTGCTTAACTGATAGCGATACATGGGGTCGTAATACTCATTCAACAATGGGACTAACCACGAAAAATGTGTTCGGGTATCGCCGGTTGTTTTTTGGTCTGCTAAAGCAAGATCAAGTAAATGAGTCAATTCGATTGTACGTTGTGATCCTAAACGTTTACGAATAGCAGACAAACCATGGTGTAGGTAGTCGCTATATTCTTGCCAACCAAGTTCAAAACCAAAAGCGGCTAAAAAATCTTGAGTCATACGGTCAAAATATTCATATTTTAAACGCTCAAGACGCAGTTCAAAAGGGTCGTCAATAATAGCGATGGGCGCTTTTTCCATTTGTGTTCGTAGTTCAAGGGGCAGACTATTTGCCCCAATGGCACGTCCTTCGTCCTCCAGTACCCAGCGTTGGCAATGTTGAGCTTTTTTCAATAAGCTGACCGCTAAATAATTTTCAAACGTGGCCTGGGAATACTGCTGTTGTAATGTACGGCCAAACGAAGATCCCCGATGATGTGCAAGACCTTCTAAATCAATCCCATTCGCTAAGTGATGAACTAGGGTAGTTTTACCATTACCAGTACAGCCTCCCACTAAAATGATAGGGCGTTGCACCAATTCATTGACGGCATCAATTGCTGTTTGTCGTAATGTCTTATAACCACCGTTGATGAGTGGATATTCAATACCCACCTCTTTTAACCACGATTGCACGATATGTGAGCGCATTCCACCACGGGCACAGCAAATATAGCCGTGTGTATTTTGTTGGCAGGCCTCTTTCCACGCAGTGATCCGAGCCATTTTACTGCCACCACTGACAAGCTGGTGGCCTAATTCAACGGCTTTATCTGACCCTTGTTGTTTATAGCATGTACCGACAGCAGCCCGCTCATCATCATTCATTAAAGGCAGGTTAATAGCATTAGGCATTGACCCTTGCTGAAACTCGATAGGCGCTCTGACATCGATGAGAGGTGTGTCAGTGATTAAAATTTGGCGAATATTTTGTGAAGAAGAGGTTAATTCCATAATAACAGCGAGATTCTTTAAAGTTGCAATAGGATTACTATACTCTTAATCCTATTGCTTAGCATTAATGTTAGGTTTAAAACGATGGTTAGTATTTTACTGCTTAATGATGATATATTGCTGGTAGGTATTTTAATGTGAGTAAGGGGTAATACTATGAAGATGCTAACGATTCAAGAAATGACCGAAACTCAAAAAATCCAAGTGCGCACTAGGCTCGCACAAGAAAGGAAAAAGCTAGGCCGTGAATTAACGAATTCCGAGCAGAGCAAAGTAAGGAAACAAATCATTACCGAAATATCCCAAGAAGTTGAAAAACAAGCTAAAAAATTACGCTCAGAAAAGAAAAAAGACAAATTAGTTCCCAGCGATGCAAGTTACAGTTGGTCTGCTCAAAATCACAAAAGAGGGTATCGCTAATTTTTAATCAGAGTGTTCCGCTAGTGATTTGTATTAAGGAATTGTAATTTTATGCCATTCAAATCATTTAAAGACCTCAAAAATGAAAAAGATTGCGTTATTATTATTGTTATTCAGTAGCTTAACTGTCGCAAAATCCAATTATCATGGGAAACCCTCCCGTCATGATTCTGTTGTTGTGCATGTTTGCGCTTTATCTCCGTTTTCTAACTTCTATGCAGAAGCTGCAATGTCTGAACAAACTGCGCGACACAAAACCTCTCGGCGTTGTGAATTAGGACAAGGGCAAGGCAGTATTTTCTGTAAAGCTCAAGATGCAAAATGCAGTACCAGCAAATTATCGTTTGGTGATCAATATATTGAAGAAAGTCTGATTGTCTACGCTAAATCGTGGCAAAAGGGCGATTATATTGAAGTATTTGATGATATTCCGTATCTTTCCCGTCACCATTTCGCAGATAAAATAGCTTCTTATACTATCCCTGATGGCTGGATGGTACGCTTTTACGAAGGCGATAATTATACTGGCAAATACCATACCGAAATGGGTGGTTCGCACAATACATTGGGCTATAGCCAAAAAACCCGCTCAATTAAAATTATTAAACGGCAATAACGTCAAAGGCCAGAGTGTCTGGCCTTATTGCTCTCTTTTTTTATCGACAGCCTGATTGAAATTAACTTTTTTATTTTGATTGCGGATATGTTCTTTAATTTCTTTTTCTAAAAGTGGCAAATCACCCGTACAAATTTTATCCAGTAACACATGGTGTTCTTGGGTGATTTCTTCCATTGGTTTAGTGAATGTTGATATGCCAATAATAATAGTGAGCTGTTTTGCTACATTCTCCCATAACGACGTTAATGTTTTATTGCCGCTGAGTTCACACAATGTACGGTGAAAATGGACATCACTGAGGGAGAAAAGATAGTTATCTTCGAGTGTCGCTGCTTTGGTCATTTGGTTAATACATTCGGTTAGTTCATCAATGCATTGCTTATCTAAATGCTTTTTCTGAGAAATAAACCTTCTAATAGCATGTAATTCTAATAAGACCCGTACTTCGATAAGCTCATCAAGGCGTTCTTCCGAAACTGGCGCCATACGAATACCTTTAAAAGGCTCATTGATAACAATGCCTTGGCTTTCGAGAACGCGAAGAGCTTCCCTCACAGGAACACGACTTACGTTCATTTTTTCCGCAATTTCTTTCTCGACAATACGATCACCAGGCAAAATATAGCCACGTGTGGCGGCTTCAACTAACCTATCAACCACATCGTCAGTCAGTGTTCTTGCTTTAATAGGCTGCCAGTAATCATTTTTTGTCGTCCCACCTAAAAAAAGGTTTTTTTTACTATCAGTCATCGTAAATGCCTATAAAATTTTTATTAATCAAATAGTAATGATTTTAGTTATTCAAATTTTGTTCTAATAAAATTATCACATCATCAAATCATAGACCACAAAAAAACATAGAAATAACAGTCATACGTGATTTAGACCAAACTCGATGTAGATCACAATTAGAACAATTGAATATTGTATACAATCTTACAATCTAGTTTAATGCACCCAATTGATAAGCCGTTATTGAAAGAAAAGTGAAGGAAAAAATGATGGATAAACGATTGGAAGACATAAAAATTACTGAGATTGTTGCAGTTCCACTATTTGGAGAAAGCCCTAAGGGAGGCTGGTCAAATGAAATAAAACCAGAAGATCCTATTCATGCCATCATTGCAGTTCATACTGACGCAGGTATTACAGGCTATGGCAGTGTATTTACTGATGGCCGCTTAGTTGAGGCCGCTATCCCAGTGTTAGCTTCTTTATGTATTGGCGAAAGCGCGTTACAACCGGAGCGAGTATCTGAAAAGTTAAGGCAGAATACTTTTTGGATGGGGCGTGGAGGGACACTTACACACACAATTAGCGGGATCGACATTGCGCTGTGGGATATTTTAGGTAAAGCAACAGGGCTGCCCGTGAGTACGCTATTAGGTGGTAACTATAGGTCAAAAGTCCAACCTTATTGTTCGTTGCTGATGGAAAAACCAGATGTTATGCACAAGGTGATCCTAGAATATAAGTCATTAGGATTTAAAGCATTTAAAATTGGTTGGGGTCCTTTTGGACGCTGTAATGACCAACAATTAGACCGTGCAATTGTCGAGGCTGCAAGGGATGCCGCAGGGCAAGATTCCCAACTATTTGTTGATGCAGGCGCGAGCGATGCGTACTGGCCGAATGGCTTAAAATGGGCAATCCAAACCTCACATATGTTAGCAGAATATCAGGTGGGTTGGTTTGAAGAAGCTTTACGACCTGATGATATTGATGATTTCAAAGTACTACGTAAAGAAAGTCCTGTTGCTATTGCCGGTGGCGAAGTCTTAACTCGCCGTCAAGCTTTCTTACCTTGGTTGTCGCAAGGAGCATTTGATATTGTTCAGCCGGATGTGACTAAGGTAGGCGGAATTTCTGAACAACGCAGAATCGCGTGGCTAGCGGATGAGTTTGGTGTGAAATATGTCGGCCATGGCTGGAATACCGCGATGGGGCTTGCTGCTGATTTACAAATGGCGGCTGCTTTCCCTCAAGTGGATTATGTCGAGTTTATTGGTGGTAGCCAATATATTGATGGCATTGTTAAAACACCTTTCAAAGTTGACGAACAAGGGTACCTCACAATACCTAATACACCAGGTCTAGGTATTGAGTTGGATATCGAGAAGCTCGCTAAATTCACGATAAACCCTGAACGTTTATTTAAGTAACTAAAGTGATTAGCCGGAGAGAAACCGCTCTCTGGCCTCCATTTATATAAAAGGTCTGGTTACTATGAAATATAAAAATAAAGGTACAAAAGTCAGATTTTCGATAGCAATTTTAATGACACTCGCAATTGTTATTAATTATCTAGATAGAACGGTGATGTCAGCAGCAGCACCAACGATTTCTGCGGAATTACAGATATCACCAGAAATGATGGGGTGGATTATGTCTGCCTTTTTTCTTAGCTACGCACTTTGCCAGATACCAGCAGGATTTATTGCAGATAAATATGGACAAAGAAGAACATTGGCAGGGTCTGTATTATGGTGGTCATTAGCGACTGCAGCAACGGCATTAGCGAAAACACCATTGAGCTTTATCTCCACGCGTATCTTAATGGGAATGGGAGAGGCCGGTGCTTATCCGTGTAATAGCGGTATTGCAGCAAAATGGTTTCCGGATAGAGAGCGCGGCAGGATCACCGCTTTATTTGATAGTGGCTCTAAGTTTGGTACTGCTTTTGCTATGCCATTAGTGGTGTGGATTATTGCAAAATGGGGCTGGGAAGCAGCATTTATTATTTGTGGAGCACTAGGTGTTATTTGGGTGTTTGCATGGCTTAAAGTTTATCATGACCCTGAACAACATCCCAAAATTAGTGCCGAAGAACTTGCTTATATTCGAGAAGGGCAAATTAAAAAAGAGGGTATCGATAACATTCAACCGATGAAATGGTACCAATTAATTCGCTATCGCAATGTTCAAGCAATGTGTATTGGTTTTTTCATGTTGGATTATGCAATCTATTTCTTTATTACTTGGTTTCCTGCTTATTTAATGATGGAGCGCGGAATGAGTCTTGAAGAAATGGGATTTGCTGCAATGCTTCCGCCATTATGTGGTATTGCTGGCCAATGGCTGGGCGGCTGGGTCACCGACTATTTATTTATCAAATATAATAATGTCAGTCTTGCTCGTAAAATTCCTATTGTGGGAGGAATGTTAATTGCCACGAGTATCGCATTCTCAGGCTTAGTTGAATCAGTGACATTAATGATGACATTATTATGTTTATCTTACGCAGCACTTGCATTTGCCGCATCTGCCATTTGGTCTTTACCAGGCGATGTTGCACCACGCAATATGACTTCAGTGTTAGGTGGTATGCAAAGTGCTGTATCTAACTGCGGTGGAATATTAGGTCCGATAGTGACTGGGTATATTATTGCAGCAACCGGATCATTTATATGGGCATTAATTGTTTCAGGAATTGCATGTGCTATTGGCGCATTGGTTTATTTAATTATGTTAAGAGACATTAAGCCAATTGTTCCCAACGAACAAAATGAAGAACAAGTACATTAAAATAAATAACCGCAGAACAAAACGTTGGATTTTAAATAATGTTTATTTTCGATAAGACTATAAATGCGAAAAATATTTCGCCTGGAACATTACGAAAAATATTTTTTGGTAGTGAAAACATGATGATAGCAAAGGTATCATTAACTACAGGAACAATAGGTGAACTTCACGAACATCCACACGAACAGATGAGTTATATCGTATCTGGCTCATTTAATTACCGTGTTGGTTTAATAGAAAATAGAGTCAATAGTGGTGATGTTATTTATATTCCATCTAATGAAAAGCATCAGTGTGAGTGTTTAGAAAGTGGTGAGATATTAGATATATTTGTCCCAATGAGAAAGGATTTTCTCATCGATAACTAATCTATTTTTACATTATCAAGCGGCAACATTTGTTAGCCGCTTTTCTTTATTTATTGCCTAGGGTACTTCAACAAATAGAAGGAATTAATGATAGATGCCAAAGCACTGTTGGTAAAGGAAAGTGGCCAAGTGACGCATGTTTTCTTAACGTGAAGACGATTTAGTAAAGTGAGTGAGTCTTTGGCTAGCAAGGAAGATGAAGGGGGGATCATATGTACTTGGAATTAATTCATATGGTAGTGATATTGGTGCCCACACTCTATTTAACATAATATGCATTATGCGAATCTAGGTATGAAATGAAGAAATCCAGCGATCTGACTGGTTAATCGTGTTGGTTCTTTTGAGCCTCGTCATAGTCATTCATGAGCCTTGTTACTTCATGTAATTGTATGTGTGGGTTTTTGATTCCTTGTCCATGAAAACGTGTTTCAGGTAATCCAACGCCAAGAAGTTTATTATTGCTTAAACACGCATTGTTATAATCAATCCAGACAATCTTAGCCATTTTCAAAAATGATTTCTCACTAATCTAAATAGCCTTCATTAATTTATTCCCTATACATTATCGCGGAAAGATCCTTTCATCTTCGACTATTAAACTATTGAGTTGCTATTAGATCGAACAATTAAAATCTTGTCAATCAGTGGCGCAAGCGCGGTTTCGTGGAACTTAATAAGCCCCCATTGTATCGGCGAATTGGCATTTGATTTTCTTTGAAAAATCAGTGTATCGGCTTACATGTCTAACGACATAAAAATTTAAAAATTTGATTTAAGAATGCCTAATATGTTACTATTCTGTCCACATAAAACAACTTAGGTTATTGAAATAAATGTCTAATATAATTTATTTAAAACTCACAGGTGAAAAACAAGGTTTAATTTCAAGAGGCTGTGGGACTGAAGATTCTATAGGAAATAAATTTCAATTAAATCATCAAGATGAAATATTTATTACTCAGTATTCTGAATCAACATCGCGTATGCAAAATATGACTCACCATCCTATTGATTTTATTAAGATGATTGATAAATCAACCCCACTGCTTTTAGTGGCAAACTCTAATAATGAAAAACTTCAATTAGAATTGAGTATTTATAAAACGACAACAAATGGAACCATGGAAAAGTATTTAGTTGTTAAAATTAATGAAGCCTACATTATCAATCGAAATGTTAGAATACCTCATTCAATCAATAGCAATGATATGCAACCAGAAGAATTGTTTTCAATTATATATAGGGATATTACATATAATCATATAACTGCAGGAACTTCAGGTTATAGTATTTGTGAACAAAATATTTAAAAACAATAGGTTTTTATCATTGTTAAATTTTTAAAAGATAAAAACCTACTGTTTAAATTCTTTCTTTTATTTTATTATAAATGGCATTTTTTAGAATAAAAACACCAATAAAGGAAATTAGAAAGATAATTAATGTAACTCCCGCACTTTCAACCCCCAGATCTTTAAGGAAAAAATATACAGTTCCTGATATAGCAGCTGAAATAAATAAATTCACCCAAATAAATAGCTCTAAGAAAATTAACCCTAAGATACCACTAAGAAAATCCCGCATGTTATTTCCCTACTCTAGCATTATTAATTAATTCATTAAAAGCCAAGTATAAATTATCTAAAACCAGCTTATTATCCCCAGAGGAGACTAAAGTTAATATTTTTTCAAAGAATGGTTCGGCAAAATAATATAACATATTAATGTTTTTTCCTTTTAACTTATTAAAAACAATCGGATGGTTCCTATACAGCTTTCTGGATGAGGTGGACATTTTTTCAACAATACCATACCCAGATAGAACTAAAATAGGGGTACCTAAGGAACCTCTAATGACTGCTGCTTTAGATAAATTATTTAGAATGATAATTGCAATAAGATTAGATAGTGTATACACCAATATATCTTTAACTAGCATTTTTGCTGAAAATTTTTCTAGTATATTCTGTGGGCTTTGATAATTAAAATAAGGACTAAAATTTGTTGCATTATTTATAAACCCTGATAAAGATGAATGTAACTTGCTTCTAAAATAATTTTTTATTTCCTGTGATATGGTTTTATCTTCAATCAATCCATTGTCCATCAAAGCTTTTAATATGACTTCTAATTTCTCATTGGATGAAATATCAATAATTGAATTAAAAATAGTTGATACTAAATCAAATATTACATCATGGTATTTAAATGGAGACGTTACAATTCTATATAAAATTATTAATATTTGTAACTCCTCTTCATTCATTGTCTGTCTTAGAGCTGTTCTTAACGGAATTAAATTATGTTCAAAATAGCGAGAGTGAAAAGGATTTAATTTAGATGGATTTATAGAAAACTCTCTTAACGATGCTCTACTTACTCCTTGATATATGTCATTTACAACGCTTGCTCCTAATTCTGCCGCATCATCAGTAAGCTGCATCCATTGTTCAGTATTTTTAGAACGATATATCCACCCTTCATCAAAATCTTCCATTGCCATTTTCATTCCCTTTTGATTCAAATTATATTTTGATTGTTAATGCATTATAAATTTCACTTAGGTGATATGCAATCAAAAATCCATGAGCAATATCCGCCCCCCGCTGACGTAATGAATGGACACCATTTGCGGAGTGAATGCCCTAATGTCATTAATTGCAATAACCAATGAATTTACGGAACTATTTTTAAAAGTGACTTTAAGCTTTATCTGTTATCAACAGATATAAAAATGCAATACCATGCACTTAACTCAATTTTATACCAATAACTGGTTCTTGGAGCTCAACGATGACGATACCGGTTCGATTAGCAAGTGGCCTGCTGGTTGCTTCACTATTTCATTCTCATTATGTTTTTGCTGAAACCCTATTAAATCAACCTGTCGAAATTAGCCATGCAACTGTATTCTTACGTGGCGCCGAATTAGATAATACCGTGACGCTGTCACTTAATAAAGGGGCGAGCTCGGTCATCCTCACCAATATTGCAAGTAATGTTGACCCACGTACGCTATCGATTAATCTTGAACAGGATGATGTGGTTATTCGTTCTATTAATATCCAAAATATAGCAACAGAAGCTAATTATCCAATGGCGATTGTTGAACTTTTGGAACAGAAAAAACAACTAAGTCAGCAGATAGAAACATTGAATATTGCAATTAATGTGGGTGAAGAACAATTAAGTTTATTGAAAGATCACCGCTTTTTTGGGGAAAATACAGCGCAAACACTCGAAGAATCAGCCCAGAAATTAAATTTTATTCGTCAGCAGATGTCTAATATTTTACAAGAGCAACAAAAACATCAGCTGGAACTAGTTGAGTTAGAAGAAAAGTCTGTGTTGTTGCAGGCGAAAATTGATGAAAATATGCCCTCTTCAATTGGCAAGCAAACTCAAATTGTCTTGTCTATTGATGCACAAAAACCGCTGACAACAGAGTTGCAAATTTCTTATTTAACACCCGATGCGGCTTGGTCTCCAAGTTACGATATCCGCAGTCTGAATTCGCAATCCCCTCTTGTTTTAACGTACAAAGCGGACATAGTACAAAATACAGGCATTGATTGGGATAAAGTTAACTTAACACTTTCAACGATTAATCCGTCTAAAAATATCACGCCTTCTGTTTTACAGCCTTGGCGCTTGTCCGTTTATGATAATAACGCTCAAATAGCGCGTCAGGTTCGAATGAAAATGCCTGCAGCGCCAATGGCAATGTATGAAGAAAGTAGCGTCAGTGAGAAGAAACAAACAATCAATTCAGGTATTTCAGACTTTGTCACAACATCTAGCAACGGTATCAATTTAAATTATCAAATCGCCCTGCCTTATTCATTAAAAAGTGCTATCAAGCCGAATACGCTCACCATCAAACAACAAGCACTTGATGTGAAATACAAATATACCGCCACGCCAAAATTGGCTGAGGAAGTATTCTTACAAGCGGATATTGACAATTGGCAATCACTTAATCTATTGAATGGAAACGCTAATATATATTATGGGAACACTTATATAGGCAATTTTATGATCAATGCGAATCAATTGGTTGACACATTGAGGGTCCCCTTTGGCGTTGATAAGAGTATTCAAATTTCTCGTGAACCAAATGAAAAAATAAAGAAAAAACCGAGTTTTATAGGGTCGACTATTCAACAAACAGAAAGTTACTTGGTCAAAGTAAAAAACACACATACGAAACCCATTGAATTGACTGTTTATGACCAGATCCCAGTGAGTGAGGATAGCGATATAAAAGTGTCTGCCATAGAGGATAAAAATGCGGTCACCAATAAAAGCACGGGAGAAATAACATGGGATATTGCCTTAGAGCCGAATGAAGAAAAGCAAATTTCATTTAGTTATACGTTGAGCTATCCAAAAGATAAACAGATATTAGGGTTGTAACAATCTTTGTAGTTCTTTTTCGATGGCGTTAGAATAACCCCCACACTAACACGACAATTATAACTATGAGGTTTCCATGATTATTTTAGTAACAGGTGCTTCTTCCGGTTTTGGTGAATCAATTGCCCGTAGATTTATCAAACATAATTACGCCGTTATTGGAACAGGACGTAGAACCGAGCGTTTAGAGGCTCTCCATCAAGAGTTAGGTGATAAATTTTACCCGTTAACATTGGATATCCAAGATAGAACAGCCATCCAAGATGCTATTGCAAATTTACCTGCACACCTCAAAAATATTGATGTTTTAGTGAATAATGCCGGTTTGGCCTTAGGCTTAGAACCGGCATTTGATGCCAATCCTGACGATTGGGATGTGATGATTAATACAAATACCAAAGGTTTAGTTAATATGACCTACGAGGTATTGCAAGGTATGGTGGCGAATAATCACGGTCATATTATTAATATTGGTTCGACTGCGGCGAGCTGGCCTTACAAAGGCGGTAATGTTTATGGTGCAACCAAGGCCTTTGTAAAACAGTTTTCACTTGGCTTACGTGCTGATTTACAAGGAAAAAAAATTCGAGTTACCGATATCGAGCCGGGCCTCGTTGGTGGAACAGAGTTTTCAAATATTCGCTTTAAAGGGGATGACGACAAAGCAGCTAGCACTTATCAGGGCGCAGATGCTCTGACCCCTGAAGATATTGCAGAAACAGTCTATTGGGTTGCCACTCTACCGGCTCACATGAATGTAAATACATTAGAATTGATGCCTGTTTGCCAAACTTTTGCGGGTTTAACCGTATATAAACAACTTTAATTTTTAGTACTATTCTATAAGACGTACTAACGTACTTTTAGCTATACTGAGATTATCGGTCCTATTCAGTAAGGAATTTACATGAGTTCACATAAAATGTTGAAAACTGGCTTAACGGCAATATGTTTCTGTCTCCCTTTACTTTGGGCTACATCATCTTCCGCTGCACCATCAACGACATCATGTACTGCAGGCAGTACGTGTGTTTCAGTAGGTCAAGGTGATGACTCTCTTAATAAAGAGCAAGCGCGCCAAGAAAAGGAACAATGGGATGATACCCGTATGTTGCGCAAGAAGGTTAATACTCGTACCGAAAAAGAGTTTGATAAAGTAGATCAGGCTTTTGATGCAAAAGATAAATGCGAGAAAAGTCTCAATCTGAATGCTTACTGGGAACCGAGCACTAAACGTTGCCTTGATGTAAGTAATGGCCGTCCAATTAGTAATCCATAACCTTATAGTAGGTTGTTTTATGGAGCTGTTGATCAAGGAGAGAATATGAAAAAGAAATTATTATTACCCTTATTCGCACTAGCGCTAGCGCCAGCTTTGGCGCAGGCTTCATGTGAAAGCGTGATTGAGGAAATCAAACAAAAGATTATCAATAATGGTGTTCCTGCAGATAACTTTAGTTTGGTTGCAGTGCCTAATGATGAAGTCGATGCGTCTAAAGGCCAAGTTGTTGGTCACTGCCAAAATGATTCTTATAAAATCATTTATACCCGTCATTAATTATAAATTATAAGTAAAAAAACAGGGCGCTACTCATGATGGCGCCCTATTTCTTGATTTAAAACTCAATTAGTTAGGAATAGCAATAAGTTCTTGCAGCTTATCTGTATTAAGGTAATGACCTAACTCTTTTTCTTCTGGCCTTAATAAATACGGGATCTCCCCAATTAATGGAGCTTTAATATGGTGTTGTAACCGTTCAATGATTTGTGCGTAGTGCGCCAATCCTGGATTGATGCGGTTTGCCACCCAACCGATTAATGGTAGACCATCAGCTCGAATTGCATCCGCTGTTAGTAATGCGTGATTAACACAACCATGTTGAATGCCGACGACTAAGATCACACCGACAGGCTGACCTTTTAACCAGTCCGCATAAAAAGTATTATCATCAAGTAGATAGCGCCATCCCCCATTACCTTCGATAACAACCATGTCACATTGATGATGTAAATGGTCCAGGCCATGCTTTATTTTATTAAAATCAATACTATTTTCATGGCTGTAATTGTCTGTAATACGCACAGGGTTAACTTCATCATAAGAAACAAGGTCTTGAGACACACTGTGGATGAGTAATGCATCTTTATTTCTGATTCCTTCAGGGGTATCAATGCATTGATCTGCAATAGGCTTGTAGCCCACGGCTTTAATTCCTTGGTTATTTAGTGCTTGCAAGATGGCAAGCGTCGATACTGTCTTCCCGACATCTGTATCTGTCCCGGTAACAAATAGATTGATCATGGTCTTTTTCTATCCTGAAGTGACAGACTTATACAGCAATAAGCTGCAAAAATGATATGGATTCAGTTTATTGGAATGGGTAAGTGAGAAGTTTGCGTTAGCTCAATTTTGTGTACGATAGTATAAATATTATCGAATTGTTTTAACCTTGTAATAGTTGTAGTAGCAGTGAACCATCATATAATGCTCTCTGTATTAATGATGTTTCACTCTCTTTTACTGTAAATAGAGATTTTTCTATCGATAAATTGGATGAATACAGAGGAACTGCGTATTTATTTATATGGTCATGTAAACATTTTAAAAACAGCTCAGAACCTTGATTCAAAGGTGAATTGACTAAAATTAACTCACTACCAAATAAATTCACCATCAGTGCTAATGGTTTAGCTAATTGCTGGGCAACTTGATTAATAAGGTAAACACAAAGTCTGTCGTTTAAGGTTGCTCCAGTGCAAATTTTTTCAATTGAAATGTCGTGCTGATGCAAAAAAGAATCAGGGTAGTTTATTAGGAAATTATTAGCTTGCTGCAATATTGCAGGAATGGATGTTTGGGTTTCTAAACAGTCGTTGTTACCGCAATAGCAAAAGCTATGTTGGTCTGTCTCACATTGGGTATGGCCAAACAAAATAGGTCGACGGGTATTCGTATCTAAGGCTATTCCATGGTTTAACACCATAATATTAACAACATCTTGTAGCTGTATGTAAATGATGTTTTTTGCTTTTCTTTTCTCCTGATGAGAAAAGTGGTCCATTAACGCCAACGCATCCACTGGCGGATGTAAATAGGTGGGTAAACCCGTTTGCTTGGTAAGGTGCTCTGCAATGGCCAATTGATGGATTTTAAAAGAAGGATGCTGATAAATAACACCGGTATGGGGATCTAAAATACCATCAATAAGAATGCTAATGGCGGTGACTCTTTCTAATATGTTTTGATGATTAGCAAAAAATTGACTAATTAATTCAGAAAGTGAATCCATAAATTCGCTATTCCCTAGCGGTGTAAATGGATATTCTGTTTGCGCTAAGGTAACCGCATTAATTTCTTTCAGGGAAATGGTAAGTTTCTGCTCTTCAATACGGATCGCTAGAAATTGCCACCCTTCACTTTCAATCACTAACCCTATCGCTGGACGTCCACGTAAACCGAGTACGGGAAACTCTAATTCTTTGATTAAGTGGGCATCCATA
Source organism: Providencia sp. PROV032 (assembly GCF_028484875.1). Lineage (NCBI taxonomy): Bacteria > Pseudomonadati > Pseudomonadota > Gammaproteobacteria > Enterobacterales > Morganellaceae > Providencia > Providencia sp. PROV032. Next base: position 16,010 of record NZ_JAMPSX010000006.1, on the reverse strand, counting down.
AGCTCGCGTGTAATTTTAGTGATACTTGCAGGCGCAAGCTGTGCTTGTTTTGACAAGGCAATACGCGAAATTGGACCATGTTGATCAATGATACGATATACAATCCCCGTATTTAATTGTTTTATTTGGTCAATATGGCCTGTTTGATTCACCATGGTAATAATTCAATTCCTTTATAAAGCAATGAGTTATTATGCCTTAATCTGTGTATGAATGATTTCGTTTGCATTGAAAGTGTGAGCTTACTCACTTTTGTTGACCAACAATATTGGCCATCAAAAGATTTGTTAATTTTTTGGCGACAGCAGGTAATGCTCTACGCGTATTGTAGACTAACCAGACTTCAGATGAAGCATTAATATTTGTGAGTTTTAAGTATTTCACACCATCAATTTTCATACGTGTGAATGATTCTGTAATCACTGAGATCCCCATACCTGCGGCAACTAGTCCCAAGATAGTCATTGCTTCCCCTGCTTCTTGAGAAATGGTCGGTACTACTCCCGCAGATGTTAATAATTGGTTTATTTCATCATATAACGCAGTACCGACATCACGTTCAAAGAAAATAAAGGGGTAATCAGCAAGCTGTTGAATATCGACACCAACATCAATAAATTCTAATAATGGGTGTCCTTCATAGACAGCGACCATAAATGGTTCTTTAAATAATAGCTGGTAATCCAATTGTTCTGGTAATACCGTATTTCTCATAATGCCGAAATCAATTCGTCCCGTAATTAAGGGCGCTATCTGTTGTTTCGTATTCATTTGGTGCATATGAATAGACACTTCAGGGTATGTTTCCCGATATTGCCGTAAACTCATTGTGACCTTGTGCATAAACGGCGTAGTTGAAGTAAATCCAATGGACAACTCCCCAAGTTCGCCTTTTTCCATGCGAGCCGCTTTTGTCGCAGCCGCATCGACTTGCGCTAAAATTTGATATGCCTCTTTTAAAAACATCGTACCTGCAGGTGTTAAGGCAACATTTCGGTTATTCCTTTCTAACAATTTTGCATTGATTTTCTCTTCAAGTATTTGTATTTGCTGGCTTAATGGGGGCTGTGAAATATGTAAACGTTCAGCAGCCCTGCCAAAATGGAGTTCTTCAGCGACAGCAATAAAGTATCGCAAGTGCCTAAGTTCTATACTCATCGTTTTCTCAATATCATTGATATGTTTAAAATATCATTATTAATAATTAATATATTAGACAAAAAACTATAAAGTTTCTATTCTTTGATCGAAATCAAACGTGTTGGTATGACAAGGAAAATACATGGAACACTCACAGAATAGCCTTACATCTGAGCAACCTAATGAAGGAATAAGGACACCCCAACAGGGAAATACCACACCAAAAAAACATTACATACAAAGAGATGATGCGCTGTATTTACGTGTGACTTTATCTTTTTTTACGGTGGGTTTTGCCACATTCGCATTACTGTATTTTGTGCAGCCAATTTTGCCTATGTTGTCAGAGGATTTTAATATTTCCCCTGCAACTGCAAGCTTATCATTATCACTGAGTACTGGATTAATGGCATTAGGTTTATTGATTACCGGGCCAATTTCAGATGCAATAGGTCGAAAAAATGTGATGGTGATTGCATTGACCTGTGCTGCATTATTTACGCTACTTAGTTCCGTGATGCAGAGCTGGCAAGGGATCTTAATTGCGAGAGCATTAGTTGGTTTATCGTTAAGTGGTGTTGCTGCGGTTGCAATGACCTATTTAAGCGAAGAGATCCATCCAAGCTATGTTGCTCTATCCATGGGCTTGTATATTAGTGGTAACTCACTGGGCGGAATGAGCGGCCGTTTGGTAACGGGCGTGATCGCTGATTTTTATTCATGGCGTGTTGCTGTTATCATTCTAGGTTCATTAGCCTTGGTTGCCGCTATTGGTTTTTGGCGATTACTGCCCCCTTCTCAACATTTTCGTGCGAGTTCTTTAAAACCTAAAAATCTATGGGTTAATTTGCATCTACACTTTAGAGATAAAGGCTTGCCTTTTCTATTTATTGAAGGCTTTGTTTTGATGGGTGGCTTTGTCACCATGTATAACTACATCGGGTATCGTTTACTTGAAGCCCCTTATTCGTTTTCTCAATCTACAGTTGGGTTGTTATCTGTCATTTATTTAACAGGAACTTACAGTGCAACTAAAACAGGAAGCCTAATTCACAAATATGGACTTGGACAAGTACTCATAGCGTCTATTACCATGATGTTAGTTGGTATTTTAGTCACATTACATTCAAATGTTTGGTTAATTCTGCTTGGAATGACCATGCTGACAACGGGCTTTTTTGCAGCGCACTCTGTAGCAAGTAGCTGGGTGGGACGTAGAGCTAAACGAGCGCGTGGACAAGCATCTTCCTTGTATTTATTTAGTTATTACGCAGGGTCCAGTATTGCAGGTACAGTGGGTGGCTTATTTTGGCAACACTTCGGCTGGAATGGAGTCGCTCTATTCATCGCTGGAATATTATTTATCGGTATTATCATTGCTTATCGTTTGAAATCTATTTGTTATAACCAATAGATTAGGAACTAATAAAGCTTAAACTACCACACCTTCTCGTTATTAGTGGATGATAAAAATGTCTATTAATAACGAGGAAACCCAATGAAATCATTTTTATTAGCACCGTTACTTTTTTGTTGTAGTTTTTTGGTTTGGTCCCATGGCTATGTCGAATCTCCTGAAAGTCGTTCATATTATTGTAAACAAGGTCTAAATACTCACTGCGGGCCTGTGCAATACGAGCCTCAATCGATTGAAGGCCAAAAAGGCTTCCCCCAATACGGTCCCGCTGATGGCAAAATTGCCAGTGCCGGTATTGCTGCATTTTCTCCTTTAGATACTCAAACCGACAACCGCTGGAAGCGAGTTATTTTAAATTCACCTAATGTTAAATTTAAGTGGCGTATTACCGCGAGACATAAAACGACAAAATGGGAATACTTCATAACTAAGCCAGACTGGCAGCCAAATGCCCTATTATCTCGCGATCAATTTACGCTAACGCCATTTTGTCAATTTGAACGAGTAGAATTCCCAAAAGAGATAGTGGAGCACCATTGCGTATTGCCGAAAAGCCAAAAAGGTTATCATGTCATTTTAGCCATTTGGACGATAGATGATACGGTAAATGCGTTTTATCAAGTCATTGATACACAAATAAATTAGTGTAAAAAGACATCGTATATCAGAGAAGGACAAGTGCTAAACTACCCCATTTGTCCTTTTTAGCTTTAATTTATTATTGATAAGCGCAAGAGTTAATGGTAATTATAGTTTATCACCCATATGGATGTTGTAACTAAATGACGATAAAACAAGACTTAATTGAGACGTTTAATGAATTGGAGTCACAAATAAACCAATTCAGCCTCTTACTATTGGAACAATCAAAACAGGTTCCATTTACCGCCCATGTATTTCAGTTACCTTCTGTTATTAAAGGCGAGGAAAACAATGAAATAGAACAAATTTCAGTACAAACACTCGTGAGTCATGATGCAATAAGCGAAACAATAAAGTTAATTAACTTGCTATTTTTACAGAATAAACCTGAAGAAATTAGCAATAAAGCCGCTATCCGCTTACCCGGTGTGATATGTCTGCAAACTAATTTGCAGACATATCGTAACTTTAATTCGTTAATAGCAAAGATCAATGAGTTAAAGATGCATATAAAGGCAATCGTTACACAAGTGAATGAACCTCATCGATTCGAATTTATCCGTGACAGTTTGCATGGACTGCTGACATTAAATACCTATCGCACCCTCACCTCATTAGTTGATGTCGATACGATTAATTTTGGCTGGGCTAATAAAAAAGTTATCAATAAAGTCACAAAAGAAGCAATGCTAGACCGCTTACAAACAAGCTTAGAAAGTGGCCGCTGCCCTCTTCATTTACCCAAAGAGCACTGGCGCTTACAATTGGAAAATGAAATTCGCTTAATTGACTCCCTACCTTACAATGCGGTTTTAAAAACTCAACGGCCTGTCAAAGTTCAGCCAATCGCTCGTGTGTGGGATAAAGAACAACAGAAACAAACCCAGTTTGCTTGTGCGACGCCTTTATTTGTTTTTGCGCTCGAAAAAACAGTATCAGAAATTAAAGTCGGAGAACTGCCCGATTACCATGCAGGACAGATTGCTCTTCGTAATCGACCAAAAGCAAAACAGGTTGAATTATTAATTCCGCGATTAAATTTGTATATTGAACGCTAAAAAAACACCCATCTGTAAAACAGTATGGGTGTTATATGTCGCTAGTTTAGCTAGCTTAAGATTTCATGCTGCCAACCATATCTTCTGGACGAACCCAATCATTGAACTGTTCTTCCGTTAAATAGTTTAGTTTCAATGCAGATTCTTTCAATGTCAGCCCTTCTTTATGCGCTTTTTTAGCAATTTCTGCCGCTTTATCGTACCCAATATGGGTATTTAAAGCCGTTACTAACATTAATGATTCATGAAGTAATTTTTCAATGCGCTCACGATTTGGTTCAATTCCAATCGCACAGTGCTCATTAAAGCTACGCATACCATCCGCTAACAAGCGAACAGATTGCAGGAAGTTATCAATTAACATTGGGCGGAATACATTCAGCTCAAAATTACCTGATGCCCCACCAATGTTCACAGCAACATCGTTACCCATCACTTGAGCACATAACATTGTCAGTGCTTCACACTGTGTTGGGTTAACTTTACCTGGCATAATTGAACTGCCTGGCTCATTTTCTGGGATAGAGATTTCACCAATACCACAACGAGGACCAGATGCTAACCACCTAACATCATTCGCAATTTTCATTAGAGAAGCAGCTAAACCTTTTAAAGCACCGTGTGCGTGTACAAGGCTATCGCAGGTTGCTAATGCTTCAAATTTGTTCGGCGCTGTAATGAATGGCTGGCCGGTTAATTCTGCGATTTTTTTCGCAACACGTACAGCATACTCTGGATGCGTATTTAAACCGGTCCCCACTGCAGTACCACCTAACGCTAATTCACACACATGAGGGACAGAATTTTCAATGTGTTTTTCACTATTCGCTAACATTGCAGCCCAACCTGAAATTTCTTGGCCAAGCGTCAGCGGAGTTGCATCTTGTAAATGGGTACGACCGATTTTAACAATATCTTTAAATTCTTTCGCTTTTGCGTCTAATGTTTGATGCAATGTTTTCAGTTCAGGAAGAAGATGCTCGCGGATTGCGACGACCGCAGCAACGTGCATTGCCGTTGGGAAAACATCATTTGAACTTTGACTTTTATTCACATCATCATTAGGGTGAATAAGGCGATCATTACCACGTTGGCCACCGAGAATTTCGCTACCACGGTTAGCTAAAACCTCGTTCATGTTCATGTTACTTTGCGTACCAGAACCTGTTTGCCAAATAGCGAGAGGAAATTCCGTTGGATGTTTGCCCGCTAAGACTTCGTCAGCGGCAGCAATGATTGCATCACCGCGCTCTTTGGCTAATAATCCAAGATCCATATTGACACTAGCAGCGGCTTTTTTTGTGATAGCGAGTGCGTGAATTAACGCAACAGGCATTTTTTCTACAGATATACGGAAATGTTCTAAAGAACGCTGCGTTTGCGCGCCCCACAAGTGGTCAGCAGGTACTTCAATAGGTCCCATTGAGTCTTTTTCAATGCGAGTGGCTGCCATTACTATCTCCTTAGGTACATACACAGAATAATTGATTTTAGAATCATCTGCTTGCAGGTAAGCAAATAACCGAGCAGTATAATGCCACAAATTGGATTTCATTTATGAGACTTGGTCGAGCTTATTGTATTGTAGTGGAAATGAAATCAGTTGATTTTTATGAAAAAGAGAATTTTGCTATGCTGAAAATGATAAATAAAGTCCAAAACTATGACTGGGGCAGTAAAACGGCCCTGACTAAGTTATATGGGATTTCAAACCCCGATAACTTACCAATGGCTGAACTTTGGATGGGGGCTCATCCAAAAGCAAGCTCGGAAGTTCTCGATATGGAAAAAAATCAAAGTATTCCACTTAATGTCTTAATTGATAGCGATCCTGAAGCTTATTTAGGTCAACATGTTGCAAAGACGTATCATCGTTTACCTTATTTATTCAAAGTGCTATGTGCAGCTCAACCGTTGTCTGTTCAGGTGCATCCAAACAAAACTTATGCTGAAGTTGGTTTCGCCAAAGAAAATTCAGCAGGGATCCCTTTAGATTCCCCAATACGTAATTATAAGGATGATAACCACAAACCTGAATTGATCTTCGCATTAACACCTTTTAAAGCGATGAATGCCTTTCGCCCACTCAATGAAATTGCTCAGCTTCTGGATTTTGTTTCTGCTGCCCATCCTGATATTCAGTTATTTGTTCAGGACCCCACTGAAGAAAAATTATCACGTTTATTTGCACAAATTCTTAACCTAACGGGTGAACAAAAAGATTTAGCGCTTGGTGTATTGAAAGCTGCATTGAACAGCCGACAAGGTGAACCATGGAACTCAATAAAGCAAATGGTTAGCTTGTATCCTGAAGATAACGGGTTATTTACCCCTCTTCTTCTTAATATCGTTGAACTAGAACCTGGTGAAGCGATGTTTTTATATGCTAGAACGCCACATGCTTATCTAGAAGGTGTCGGGTTAGAGGTTATGGCAAATTCAGATAATGTACTGCGTGCAGGGTTAACAAATAAGCATATAGATATTCCAGAATTGATTGCGAATATTGACTTTAAGCCTACGTTTGCAAAGGATTTATTGAACACCCCCGAAAAATCTGGAAATATCTGGAAATATAATATTCCAGTAGAAGATTTCGCATTTAATATATATTCTATAGACCACTCGGAAGTTGCACTATCTAACAATAGCGCCTCGATTTTGTTCTGTATTGACGGCCAGTTAGTTTTGCATTCAGGTAATGATGAAATATGCATTAATTCAGGTGAATCTGTTTTTTTACCGGCTTATGAGAAAAGCATAACCATTAATGGCAGTGGTAAACTAGCCCGAGTATTTAACAAATAGTGTCATATTCTGTATTTAACCGTCTTCAATGTATGAAGATGGTTATTTAAAACTTTTATAAATTTATAAGTACGGCAATAACGTACTGAAAGGATGGATGTTTATAATGAAAAAGTCATTAGTCGCGGTTGGTGTTATTGTTGCTCTTGGTGCCGTGTGGACCGGAGCTTCATGGTATACAGGTTCTAAAGTAAAAGATGAACTTGATCGAGTAATCCTCAAAACCAACGATTTTTTTGCTGTAAATGTGCCTGAGTCAGGTTTGAACTTTAAAGTAGAAAATTATGAAAAAGGCGTATTTTCATCTACAGCAGATATTGTAATCACCTCTGCGGACTCAGTATCACCAGACGACTCTATTGTATTCAAAACGAATATTGATCATGGTCCATTCCCATTATCACAAGTTGCTAAGTTTAATTTATTACCTAAATTAGCAGCGACACAAATTGAATTAGCTAACAACGCAACAACAAAAGAGTTGTTTGAAGCGACTAAAGGCAAACCTTTTGTTCATGGTTCCGCTGTTATTGGCTATAGCAAAAGTATTGATACCAGTTTAGAGCTGATCCCTGTTGAATATCAGAAAGATGATGTTTCATTATCATTCAGTGGTTCTAAGTTTGATGTTTCAACAACTGCGGACCTTGCTGCTGTTGATGCGACTTTAGTGACGGATAATTTAGTTATTGGTAAAAAAGATAATTCTGAATCTATGACATTAAAAGGCTTGAAATTAGTCTCTAATGTTGAAAAATCACAATATGGCTTCTATACAGGTACCCAGTCATTTGTTATTGCAGACACAGATTTCAATATTCCTGAAACGAAATTCTCTTTTAAAGATTTCAAGATTTCCAGTGATACGTCTATTACCGGCGAAGATGCAAAAGGGAATATTTCATATAGTATCAATGACCTAAAAGCATTAGAACAGAATTTGGGTTCGGGTGAACTGACTGTTGCTATTGAGAAATTAGATGCTAAAGCGTTAGGTAAATTCGTTGAGCAATATAACGAAGCTCTAGCGCAAGGTTTAGCTAGCGGAGATCCTACTGAAGCAACAGAGCGTTTAGCGATGGAGATGATGTCTACAACATTGCCTGAGCTAATGAAAAGCAAGCCTGTATTTACGGTTAGCCCTTTCTACTGGAAAAATGAAGCGGGCCAAAGCTCAGTTGACTTAAATATTACATTCAATAAATGGAACCAAGATGAAATGACTGCGTTAGCAATGTCTAACAAAGTTGATGAAGCTATTAAACAACTCATTACGTCTTTTGATTTCAATTTAAAACTGAATAAACCAATGATGATCGAATCAATGACTCAAGCCATGATTTTAGATCAAGGTGTACCCGTTGATGCAGAAGCTAAAAAAGAAATGAAAGGCATGATCACCTCTGAGTTTGAAGGTGTTCAGCAAATGCTGACTTCAGATATGTTCTCTTCGCCATTTGAAGAAATGTTTATGACTGATGAAGAACGTGCTGAAAAAGCTAAGCAGAAAAAATCACCATGGATGATTGATAGTGAAAATGATTTAACTATGACTATCAAATTTGCAGGTAATGACCTGACATTCAATAATGACAAATATACCTTAGCTGAGTTCCTCACTAAGATGAAAATGATGTCTAGCCCAGAAGATGCATTAGAATATGAAGCTGTACCTGCTCCAGACGCAGAGCCAGCACCAGAAATGGAAGTTGAGCCTGAGTTAGCTCCACAAGAAGCACCAGCTAACTAATTTACTCAATACCATCTAGTGACGAAAGCCAGTTAATATTAGCTGGCTTTTTTATTACATCATGAAATTAACGTGATTCAAATCACAATATAAATGTAATAATTGATTTCGTTTCACATTTTTCGTGATTCAAGATTGCCTTTAATGAAATAAAAGTCAAAATAAGGATAGAAAATAGATAAAGGATCATTCCGTGATTAATACACATTTACCTTTAACCGATTTACACCGCCACCTCGATGGCAATATCCGTCCAGAAACAATTCTCTCCTTAGCGGAGCAACACCATATTCAATTACCTGCGACAGAGATTGAAGCATTGCGCCCTCATGTTCAAATTATAGGGCAAGAAGCTGACTTAGTGGGTTTCTTAGCAAAACTCGATTGGGGGGTTGCTGTTTTAGCAGATTTAGATGCCTGTCGCCGTGTGGCGTATGAAAATGTTGAAGATGCCTTTAATGCAGGTATCGATTACGCAGAGCTACGTTTCTCTCCATACTATATGGCCATGAAACACCAGCTACCTGTAGAAGGTGTCGTTGAAGCTATTATTGATGGCGTGCGTGCTGGATGCCAACAATTCGATATTAAAATTAATTTAATTGGTATTTTGAGCCGTACTTTTGGCCAACAAGCCTGTACCACTGAACTACAAGGTTTATTAGCACATCGGAACCATTTATGTGCCTTAGATTTAGCTGGAGATGAGCTCGGCTTCCCTGGGGAACTATTTGAGGCACATTTTATTAAGGCTAGGGATACTGGATTAAATATTACGGTGCACGCAGGTGAAGCCGCTGGAGCGAACAGTATTTGGCATGCTATCAATGTATTAGGTGCACAACGCATTGGTCATGGCGTTAAGGCAATAGAAGACCCTGCTTTAATTGAGTATTTAGTAAAGCATCAAATAGGTATGGAAAGCTGTTTAACCTCGAATATTCAAACAAGTACGGTACCTTCCCTTGCGCAACATCCGTTAAAAACCTTTTTACAACAAGGTGTAGTGGCCTCAATTAATACAGATGACCCGGCAGTTCAAGGAATTGAGTTGCGTCATGAATATGAAGTGGCTGCCCCACAAGCCGGTTTAACTGCTGCAGAGATAGAACAAGCGCAACGTAATGGTCTGAGTATGGCATTTTTATCCGATAGCGAGAAAAAAGCACTTTCACAGAAAGCCGCAACGCGTTAATTCAAATCTATTAAGGGCACTTGTATGAAGCGCCCTTTTGAATTTTCAAATCACTTTCTATATCCTGCATTTTATATTTCTACACACAGCTCTCTCGCGACTATTGAGCTTACTGAATCTCATGTATAGACACAGTAGTTAATTTAAGGACTATCAACCTCTTCAGTATGTTGTAACTAAAAGAGCATGGCCAATAAATAACTCTCAGAACACGAGGAGAAAATCCCCCTCGACCTTAGATACTTATTTCGTCGATAACCGTTTGGCATAGCGCTGAGCAAGTACAGCACTGACCATCAGTTGTATTTGGTGGAAAATCATCAATGGCAATAAAATAACCCCCACTGTCGCAGCAGGAAACAACACATTCGCCATTGGGACTCCATTAGCTAAACTCTTTTTCGAACCACAAAACACAATGGTAATTTCATCTTCTTTGCTAAAACCTAACAACCGTGCAGCCAACGTATTAAATACAATAATAATAAATAAGATAACGCAAGTGACAACCACAATCATAAATAGTGAAAATGCGTCTATTTTCTGCCAAATCCCCTCTACCACCGCTTCACTGAATGCCACATAAACCACTAACAATATTGAAGACCGGTCAGTCATATTAACTAATTTACGATTACGGTTTATCCAATTGGCGATCAGCGGCCGAGATAAATGCCCCACAATAAATGGCAGCATCAATTGCATCAGAATGGAGCCTATCGCATTAAGCGTATCCATGGCTTGGCTGCCATCAGCATCCATCAATAAGCCCACTAAGATTGGTGAAAGAAAAACACCAAGAATACTCGATGCTGATGCACTACAAATAGCTGCAGCAATATTTCCTCCCGCTACCGATGTGAATGCAATGGCTGACTGTACAGTTGCAGGTAAAGCACATAGGTATAAAAAGCCCATATATACAGTGGGTGACATCCATTTCGGAACAATCACGGCAAGCCCTAGGCCTACGATAGGAAATACAATGAATGTACTCGCAAAAACCAAGAGATGTAGGCGCCAGTGCCCTATCCCCGCCATGATTGATTCACGAGATAATTTAGCCCCATGCATAAAGAACAATAATGCAATTGCAGCCGTCGTTAAATATTGAAACGCCGTTTTTATATCGCCTTCACAAGGAAAAAGACTGGCTAGAATGACAACGCCAATCATGATAAGTAAAAATGGGTCTATTCTCAATTTAGCTAGCAAATTCATTCGATTATCCATAATAAAAGCCAGTTATATTAACTGGCCTTATAGTGAGTATTTAGACATTAAAATATAGCTTCAATTGTCCGTTTTTCTTTTGCCGAACGTATACCTGCTTCAATAAGTTTCATAATATCTATCGCTTCGCTCGGAGTGACTGGGTTTGGTTTACCATGGCGAATCGCATCATATATCCCTTGATAGTAACCACTATAATTACCCAGTTGGTTTGGCCACGGTTGTGTTATAAGCTCATCACCTTGTGACAGCGTCACATTACCCATGTTGGTATCAATTCCCCAATCAGCCCCTTCTGGCCGTTGGCCGCTCTTTAAGCAATCTTCTTGGGTATCTAACCCATATTTAACATAGCTACCATTCATGCCGTGAATAACATATATCGGCGTTGGTGCAGCGGCTAATGTTGTTGCATGCAATACCACTTTTTTATCGGCATACTGCAAAACAGCATGAAAGTAATCCACTGCCTGTGCATTAGGGCGGATCATAGCAAGATCAACGTTGATCCCTTCTGGCCGACCAAAATATTGCAAGACTTGGTCTAACAAATGTGGTCCTAAGTCGTACCAAATACCGGCTCCGGGTATATCGGCTTCACGCCAACGCTGTCTAACTATCGGCCGGTAACGGTCAAAATGGGATTCATAGTATTTAATATCCCCTAGCTTACCTTCTTCTAAGATTTTTTTAACAGTTAAAAAACCTGAATCCCATCGACGGTTATGATAAACCGACAGTAATTTTCCAGCTTGCTCCGCTTGTTGTTTTAATTGTTCAGCTTGTGAGACATCTAACGTAAAGGGTTTATCAACAACCACATGTTTTCCAGCTGCCAATGCCGCTTGTGCAAGGGGGAAGTGAGTATCATTAGGTGTAGGAATGACAACTAATTCGATATCTTTATCCGCAAAAACAGCTTCTGGAGATGCAGCAACATGAATATTTGGCCAATCAGCCTTAACCTTATTGGGGTCACTGCTAGAAATCGTTGTTAAATCATACCCTTCTAATATACCAAGGAAAGGTGCATGAAATGTTTTGCTTGCATAGCCATATCCGATGATCGCGACTTTAATTGGTTTAGACATTTAGACCTCATACAACGATAAACACAAGTGGAGATAAAAAGTACCATCAGAAGGAATGAAATGGCAAATAAATCTATGATAGGATTGTAAATTATCCAGCGATTTTTGCCAAAATGGGTTTTATTAATTATGACTTCAGTTTATGACGCTAACCGCATCACTGGCTGGCTATTAGTTCCAGCAATCTATTTGTTGTTAACCTTTTTAGCTGTTTGCAGTATGACGGTTATGTATTGCATTAAATTTTATGAGATTGTCACGACTGTTGACCATTGGACACGTTTTATTCCAGTCGCTTGGTATTTGTCATTCGCTATTGCTATTGGGATGACAATTTTCAGTATCCATGTGCTGCAATTAATGTTTTCTCGTTCAAAACATTTCCCTCGCCGTTTTATTATTTGGCTGCTTATTTTATTATTATTGGGTATAAAAACCTTTGCATTTTCACCTATTGATGATGAAACCGCTTTGCAAGTCTTGGCATGGCCTCTAATTGGTGCGGGTTTCTTTGTTCCTTATTTCAAGCGTTCCCAACGTGTAAAAATGACTTTCACACAAGATCGATAAGCATCATATAAATTGCTTGATATCATAATGATAGTTTAACTGGCTACGGTCAGTTTTTGTTCTTTTTTCATTTCAGGCAATAGCATGACTGATTATTTATTACTCTTTGTTGGAACAGTGTTGGTTAACAACTTCGTCCTCGTTAAATTCCTTGGCTTATGCCCTTTTATGGGCGTCTCAAAAAAACTCGAACCGGCCATTGGGATGGGCTTAGCAACGACGTTTGTTATGACATTAGCGTCAATCAGTTCTTGGTTGATTGACACACTTATCCTCATTCCTCTCGACCTCATCTATTTGCGGACGCTAAGTTTTATTTTAGCGATTGCTGTCGTTGTACAGTTCACTGAAATGGTGGTCAGGAAAACGAGCCCAACGCTCTACCGTTTACTCGGTATTTTTCTGCCTTTAATTACCACCAACTGTGCAGTTCTTGGTGTTGCCTTATTAAATATTAATATGTCTCATACTTTTATGCAGTCTGCCGTATACGGTTTTGGCGCTGCTGTGGGTTTCTCATTAGTGATGGTTTTATTTGCCGCTATTCGCGAACGTTTAGCTGTTGCCAATGTTCCCGCCCCATTTAAGGGCTCGTCAATTGGCTTAATTACCGCTGGCTTGATGTCTCTCGCGTTTATGGGCTTTAGTGGTTTGGTGAAATTCTAATGATGTCTGTATGGATTGCTATCGGTATATTAGCCGTTTTTGGCCTTATTTTCGGGCTGATGTTAGGATATGCCTCATTACGCTTCAAAGTTGAAGCTGACCCGATTGTCGAACAAGTTGAAGCGATATTGCCTCAAAGCCAGTGCGGTCAATGCAGTTACCCTGGTTGCCGTCCTTACGCTGAAGCGGTTGCCAATAATGGGGAAATGATCAACAAATGCGCCCCAGGTGGCGAACAGGTCATGCTGAAAATCGCTGAATTGCTTAATGTCGACCCTCAACCCATTGATGGCGATGAAGCAGCGCAAAACCCCGTCCGTAAAGTGGCTATTATCGATGAAGAAAACTGCATTGGTTGTACTAAATGTATCCAAGCCTGCCCTGTTGATGCCATCGTGGGTGCAACCCGCGCCATGCACACTGTGATTGAAGACTTGTGCACCGGCTGTGACTTATGCGTCGCCCCTTGCCCTACCGATTGTATTGAGCTTGTTCCTGTGAAAACCACCACAGCCAATTGGAAATGGGATTTAAACACCATCCCTGTAAAAAATATTAGTGTTGAACCCAATGAACAGCCTGTGACTAAAGCAAGAGGTGAAACTCATGCTTAAGCTCTTTAATTGGTTGAAAAAAGATAATATCTGGGATTTCAAAGGTGGGATCCATCCGCCTGAAATGAAGCTACAATCTAGCCAGACACCGATGCGTATTGCATCAGTGCCCGATGAGTTGTTTATTCCATTACAACAACATTTGGGCCCTGAGGGAGAACTCATTGTTCAGGTTGGTGACTCAGTATTAAAAGGCCAGCCATTGACTAAAGGGCTTGGGCGTACTGTACCTGTTCATGCATCAACTTCAGGGGTGATCACTGCAATTGAACCTATGGTAACGGCACACCCTTCTGGCTTAAAAGAATTGTGTGTGCGTATTGCAGCCGATGGCCAAGATACATGGTGTACTTTGTCCCCAGAGCCTAATTACGTTCAACTAACCCGTGCTGAATTACTGCAAAAAATTGAACAAGCTGGGATAGCTGGCCTCGGTGGTGCAGGTTTCCCAACCGCATCAAAATTGGCCGGGGGGCAAGATGCGATTAAAACATTAATCATTAATGCAGCTGAATGTGAGCCTTATATCACAGCTGATGATAGGTTAATGCAAGAACATGCACAGGAAGTCATTGAAGGCTGTCGTGTTTTACAGCATTTATTGAACCCCGACCAAATATTAATTGGTATTGAAGATAATAAACCTGAGGCTATTCAGGCTCTCAAAGATGCGATCACGCCACAAGATAAACAGGTATTCATCAGGGTTATACCAACTAAATATCCATCTGGTGGTGCTAAACAGCTGACAAAAATTTTAACCGGAAAAGAAGTGCCGTCTGGTGCGCGTTCTTCACAAATTGGTGTGTTGATGCAAAACGTCGGTACTGTGGTCGCCATTAAACGCGCGGTTGTTGATGGCCAGCCATTGATTGAACGAGTGGTAACTGTCACCGGAGAAGCAATCAGCAAACCGGGTAATTTTTGGACTCGTTTAGGGACCCCAGTTAAACATCTATTACAGCAATCCGGTTTTAATCCAGAGCCAGAACAAATGGTGATTATGGGGGGGCCTTTAATGGGCTTTACCCTACCCGACCTGAATGTCCCTGTCGTAAAAATTTGTAACTGTTTACTGGTCCCCACAATGGAAGAAATGGGACCTAAAACACTAGAAGAAGCGTGTATTCGTTGTGGGTTATGTGTCGATGCCTGCCCAGCCGCGTTACTTCCTCAGCAACTTTATTGGTTCAGTAAAGGGGATGAACACGAAAAAGCGCAAAAACATAATTTATTTGACTGCATAGAGTGCGGTGCATGTGCTTATGTATGCCCAAGTAATATTCCGTTAGTGCAATATTATCGCCAAGAAAAAGCGGAAATTCGTGAAATTGCTCAAGAAGAGCGCCGAGCTGCTGAAGCTAAATTACGTTTTGAAGCAAAACAGTTGCGTATGGAACGTGATAAACAAGCACGAGAAGAACGCCATAAAAAAGCCGCGGTACAAGTTGATAGCGCGGATAAAGATGCAGTTAATGCAGCCTTGGCTCGAGTTAAAACCAAACAAGCAGCCACCGCGGAGCCCATTAAGATTATTTCTGGTGAACTGCCAGACAATAGTGCGATGATTGCTGCTCGCGAAGCCCGTAAAGCTCAAGCTCGTGCAAAAAAAGCTGAAAAACTGGCTAATGCACAAACAGAACCCGTTGACACAGCGGCCTCGGGTGATCCTCGTAAAGATGCTGTCGCAGCCGCCATTGCACGTGCGAAAGCCAAAAAAGCGGCGCAAGCGCAACCAGCAACTGAGCCAGTTGCTGAAGCAGTCACTGATGCAGAGGCTGACCCACGCAAAGCGGCTGTCGCAGCCGCCATTGCGCGTGCGAAAG